>JAJZHR010000071.1 GCA_021810815.1 Acidobacteriota bacterium
TTGGTGGCATTGGCCTGAATGGGGGCGATGCCCATGGCCATCATCGCAGGAAAGGATAGAAAGGAGCCTCCGCCCGCCACAGCATTGAGGCCACCGGCGAGGAAGGACGCGACTACGAGCCAGACGGCGTGCCAATTGGAGAGGAGATGCATCTGCTTTGATTGTAGCGTCCGTGCCCTCGCCTGCTCGGGGACAGATCGCTTCACAGAATGGAGGACGAGTCGGGTGCATACCTCAGCGGCTTAAGAGATGTTGCGGAAAAGCTCGGTCTGGCAAGAATCGCGCCTCGCGACCGAAGCGGTGGTTTCGCTGGCCGCGAGGATGGGGCACCCGGAGGTGTGGCCTGGATGGAGTGCGGTTCAACTGCGGGCGATCTCCGGGGTGGCGGCGATCAGTTCTTGGGTGTAGGGCTGCTGGGGGCGCTCGCAGACCTGGGTGGAGTCGCCGATCTCGATCAGCCTGCCGCGCTGCATGACGGCGATGCGGTCGCAGAGATAGCGCACCAGCGGCATGGAGTGGGAGATGAAGAGGCAGGTCATGCGGCGGTCTCTCTGGAGCTGGCGGAGGAGGTTGATGATCTGCGCTCCGACGCTGACGTCGAGGGCGGAGACGGGTTCGTCGAGGACGAGGAACTCCGGATTGAGGGCGAGGGCGCGGGCGATGTTGATGCGCTGGCGCTGTCCGCCGGAGAATTCGTGGGGGAAGCGCGGCAGAGCGGAGGCGTCGAGGCCGACGGCTTGCAGCAGAGCGGCGATGCGCGCCGGCAGATGGACGTCCTCTCCCTCGCGGCGAAGCTCTTTTGCGTGGATGGCGAAGGGTTCGGCGAGGATCTGGCGGACGCGCATGCGGGGATTGAGGGCGGCGTAGGGGTCCTGGAAGACGATCTGCATGCGGCGGCGGAGAGAGCGGAGTTCGCCGGAGTTGATGGAGAGCAGGTCGTGGCCGTCGAAGTTGATGGCTCCTGCGGTGGGCTCGATGAGGCGGAGCAGCATGCGAGCGACGGTGCTCTTGCCGGAGCCGGACTCGCCGACCAGGCCAAGCGTCTCTCCGCGGGCGATGTGGAAGGAGACATCGTCCACGACGCGGACGAAGCCTGCGGCAGCTTGCGAGCCGGTGCCGGGGCTGGGGCCGCCGGAGGATGGGTACTCCTTGCAGAGGCGCAAGACCTGGATGAGCGGCGCTGGCGGGGTCGGCATGGGTGGATGTTAACATCCTTGAAGAGAAGTCCCCAGGCTGGAGAGACGTTCGCCGGCAAGTTGCGGGAAGAGCGGTTCTCAAGTCCGGGAAGAGCAGTCCCCAAGGCAGGCGTGGGTAGAAGTCCGCTGGGGCGAGTACGAGGAGATCAGGCAATGAGCGAGAGCGTCGCAGGGAAAGTCGTCATCGTCACAGGGGCCAGCGCAGGCATCGGCAGGGCCGCGGCGGTCGCTCTGGCCGCCGCTGGAGCATCGGTTGTGGTCACGGCGCGGCGCGAAGACCGGCTGAAGGAGCTGACGGCGGAGATCGAAGCTGCCGGCGGCAAGGCCATCTCCTATGCGGGGGACGCGCGCGAGGAGGCGACAGCGATCGCGTGCATCCAGCTTGCCATCGACACGTTTGGAAGGCTGGACATTGTGATCTGCAACGCTGGCGCGGGCAACTACAAGGATCTGGTGGAGACGAGCGTGGCGGAGTACGACGACCTGATGGACACGAACATGCGGAGCACGTTCACGTTCTGCCGCCATGCAGCGCCGCCGATGATGGCGCAGCGCAGCGGTTTGCTGCTGATCGTGTCGTCGGTTGCCGGGTTGCAGGGCTATGCCGGAGAAGCGGTGTACTGCGCGACGAAGTTCGCCCAGGTGGGATTTGCGCAGGCGCTGGACGGGGAGATGCGCAAGCACGGGGTGAAGGTGACGACGCTGTGCCCCGGCGGCGTGAAGACGGAGTTCGCGATCGGACGAGGCCGGACCACGGAGAAGGTGGCGGCGTCGGGGATGCTGGAGGCCGAGGACGTGGCGGAATCGATCCTGCTGGCGTGCACGCAGTCGGCGAAGTCGCGCATCGTCCAGTTGACGGTCCGCCACATGGGCGAACCGGGAAGATAATACCGCTGAAAGTGGATTTTCGCTGTCCACTGCGTCTTTCTGCGGCATGAATCCGTCTGCAACCTCCAGGGAGAATTTCCCAGCAAAATTCCTATTGACATTGGTTAGACCAATCAACTAGAGTCGCGCCCGCTAGAAAATTCCATTTTCGGGGGCAGATTCTACATGCTTAAATCAAATGCTACGGCCCATTCAAGGTCGGGCAAACTCTGTGCCATCATCCTTTTCTGCATCGCGGCGCTTCTATTCGCGGGGCGGAGCTACGCGCAGACCGCTGGAACGGCGAGTCTGCAGGGCACCATCACGGACTCGACGGGAGCGGTGATTCCGAACGCCGCCATCACGCTAACCAATACCGCCACGCAGGTGATCCGCAAGACGACCAGCGATGGCAGCGGCCTTTACAGCTTTCCCAACACAGCCATCGGCACGTACTCGCTTGGCGTAACGGTAGCCGGATTCCAGAGCTACAAGCAGACCAACATCGTTCTCGAAGTCGGCAGCAGCATCGCTGTGAACGTGAAGATGACGATTGGCGAGGCGACGCAGCAGATCGAGGTGAAGGCCGAGGGGCTTGCGCTGCAGACCGAGGACAGCTCGTACAAGCAGACGATCGATTCGCAGACGGTGACCGAGATGCCGTTGAATGATCGCCTGATGACCGACCTGATCACGCTCTCGGGCGCGGCGACGGTGGCTCCCGGCAGCGACATGACGACCAGCAAGAACTTTCCGACCTCCAAGTCGATCTCGATTGCCGGAGGCGCTGGCAATCAGACGACGTATCGTCTGGACGGCGGCGACAACAACGACTACATGACGAACGTGAACCTGCCGTTCCCCTTCCCCGACGCGGTGAACCAGTTCAGCGTGGAGACAGCGGTGCTGGGAGCGCAGGGCGGCAGCCACCCTGGCGGCCTGGTGAATGTGGTGACGAAGTCCGGCACCAACCAGTGGCATGGCAACGCGTTCGAGTTCATCCGCAACAACATCATCGACGCGAGCAGCTTCTTCTCCACCACGCCGGACAAGCTGCACCAGGACTTCTGGGGCGGCACCATCGGCGGCCCGGCGATTCACGACAAGCTGTTCTTCTTCGTGGGCTACCAGCATCTACATTTGACCTCGAATGCGAACAACAAGACGGCCTATGTGCCCACGGCGGCGAACCTGGCAGGCGACTTCTCAGTGACTGACAGCTCGGCCTGCACCAAGGGCGCCAGCCAGTTGGTGGATCCGTTCACCGGGGCCAAGCTGACCAACAACCACATCAACCCGGCAGAGTTCAGCAAGGCGGCTCTGGCAACGGCCAAGTACCTTCCCATCTCCTCGGCCGACCAATGCGGCGCGGTGAGCTACTCCATCCCCAGCGCGCAGTTCGAGAACCAGTTCATTACGCGCGAGGACTGGACGATTTCTCCGAAGCACACGCTCTACGGCCGCTACTTCCTGGACGGGTATGACACACCAGCGTACTTCTACCCGACGAATATCCTGGTGACCACGTCGCCGGGAACGAACGAGCGGGTGCAGACGCTGACCCTGGGCGAGACCTGGACCATCAGCTCGCGCACGGTGAACCTGTTCCACGCCACGGGACTGCGCCGCAGGGATGATCGCGGCCCGGCGACGGGCATCAATCCTTCCACGGTGGGCATCAACGTCTACTCGCCGTACCAGACCACGCTTCAGCTTTCGATCAGCAGCAAGTTCGGCACCTATTGCGGCATCTGCGCTCCGGCCGTGTTCAACGACAACACCTTCTCGTTCGCGGACGACCTGAACCTGGTTCGCGGCAAGCACCAGATTGTGCTGGGCGGCGAGTACGTGCGCAACCAGCTGAACATCTCGAACGCCTACCAGTCGAACGGCAGCTTCAGCTTCAGCGGCCAATTCGGCCAGTACGGTCCATCGGGCTCGCCCAGTTCGTCGATCCCGAAGGGCGCGACCGGCAACGACGCCAACCTGGACTTCCTGACCGGAGCGATGAGCGGCATGGGGCAAAGCCGTCAGCAGCAGAATGCTCTGCGAGCGCCGATCCCGAGCCTGTACGTGCAGGACACCTACCACGCCAACCACCGCGTCGTGCTGGCGGGCGGCGTGCGCTGGGTGCCGGAGTTCGAGCCCTTTGACTACTTCAACCGCGGTTCGCAGTTCAGCTACAGCGACTTCCTGAGCAGCACGACCAGCGGAATCTTCCCGAACGCCCCTGCCGGCATCCTGTTCTATGGCGACAAAGGTGTGCCAAGGGCTTTCACGAAGAACTCCATCTGGCAATTTTCGCCGAACATCGGCATCACCTTCGACCCCACCGGCACGGGCAACACGGTCTTCCGCGCCGGCACGGAGCTAGCCTACGACGAGCCGAACTTCTTCACGGGCCAGCGTGTGAACCAGAACCCGCCCTTCGCCACCGCAACGGAGAACCAGCCGGTCGGTCAGCCGCTGAGCTACGACAATCCGTACTCCAGCGGCTCCATCACCCCCAACCCCTATCCGCTTCCGGTGAAGCCGACGGCTGCGACAGCGTCCTTCCCGAACGGCAGCCAGTACATCTCTCTGCCGACGCAGTTCAAGCCCTCGTACACCATCCAGTGGACGGCCAGCATGCAGCAGGAGCTGGCTCACGGCTGGCAATTCCAACTGCAGTACATTGGCAACCGCTCGGTGCACATGGCCAATGGCTACCCGCTGAGCCCGGCCGTCTATATCCCTGGCACCTACACCGGCCCGGGATCGTGCGGCTCCCTGGCGGTGTCGCCTGGCATGGGCAAGCCGTGCTCCAGCACCGGCAACCAAGCGGCCCGCTTCCGACTCACTCTGCTGAACCCGACGCAAGGTCCCAAGTATGCTGGCGGCGGTGGCGGATCGGTGCTGATCTATGACAGCTCGTTTGCCACCTACCACGCGATGGTGACCACGGTGCAGCACCGCATGTCCCGCAGCTTCAGCCTGCTGGCCAACTACACGTGGTCCAAGTGCCTGAACATCAACGACGCCTCCGGCGACATCGGCGGCTCCACAGGCGAGAACCCCAACAACCTCAAGCTGGACTACGGCCCATGCGGCTCGGACATCCGGAATGTCTTCAACACCACCCTGGTCTCCAGCAGCCACTTCGCGCTGAGCGGCTGGAAGTCAGCCTTGGTGAACAACTGGCAGATCGCGCCTCTCTTTGTGGCGCGCAGCGGAACGCCCTTCACGGTCAGCACCGGCCAGGACATCTCCCTGACGGCCGAAGGCCAGGATCGCCCGAACCTGGTCAGCAAGGCAGCGGCTGTCACTCCGAAGACACTGCATCGGGACCACACAGAGAGGGTTCTGAACATCAACGCCTTCTCGCTTCCGGCCCTCGGCACCTATGGAAACCTGGGCAGGAACACCTTCCGAGGCTTCAAATACGTCAACCTCGACACCGAGGTCAGCCGTATGTTCCCAATCCACGAGCGCCTCAATCTGGACTTGCGGCTGGAAGCGTTCAACGTCCTCAACCACCCCAACTTCAGCAATCCGGCATCGGACCTGAACAAAGCGAGCACCTTCGGCGAAGTGACGGGATCGAGCGGAGCGCGCGTCTTCCAGGGCGCCGTCAAGCTCATCTTCTAAACCATACCCCCACCATGCGGTGGGCAAAAATCAGGCCGCGCGCGGGGACAACCCACCCTGCGCGCGGTCTTTTTTTTGCCTATCCCGGCACCCCCTGAATCCCTGGAGTCCGGTGCGTCAAGCGTCAGCGCCGGGAAGAATTTCAAGCGCAAAGGCCGCAACTGCTCGAGCATTTCACGCTCAATAGTCCCTGGTGAAAGACTCTCGGGAGGCCCTGGTATCAAGTGGCCGGACCTTCCCTCAGCGTCAAAGCCGCGGTGCTTACCAAGCATTTACGGATGGGGCTCAAGCCCATCGCCTTCGAAGATGGGTGTTCCCCTGACTCTCTGAATCCAGTTGCCGAGAGTCCTCCAGAGCCGCTGCCCGGACGCAGGATATCCGTCCACGAACTATTCGCCTATTGACATTGGTTAGACCAATCAACTAGAGTCGCGCCCGCTAGAAGATTTCATTTTCGGGGGCAGATGCGACATGTTTAAATCACACGCTACGGCCCATTCAAGATCGGGCAAACTCTACGTTCTCATCCTTTTCTGCATCGCGGCACTTCTGTTCGCGGGGCAGAGCTACGCTCAGGTCGCTGGAACGGCGAGCCTGCAGGGCACCATCACCGACTCGACGGGAGCGGTGATTCCCAACACCGCCATCACGCTGACCAATACCGCGACCCAGATCAAGCGCAGCGCGACCAGCGATGGCAGCGGCCTGTACAACTTTCCCAACGTGGCCATCGGCACCTACTCCCTCTCTGTGACGGAAGCGGGTTTTCAGAGCTACACGCAGACCAACATCGTTCTTGAAGTCGGCAGCAGCATCGCCGTGAACGTGAAGATGACGGTGGGCGAGGCATCGCAGCGGATCGAGGTGAAGGCCGAGGCGCTGGCGCTGCAGACCGAGGACAGTTCGTTCAAGCAGACGATCGATGAGAAGACCGTGACCGAAATGCCTCTGAACGGGCGTTTGATGACGGATCTGATCACCCTGTCCGGAGGTTCGGCTCCAGCGCCCGGCGGCGACATGGTCGGCAGCAAGAACTTCGCCACCTCGAAGTCGATTTCCATCGCAGGCGGCGCCGGCAATGAGACCACGTACCGTCTGGACGGCGGCGACAACATGGACTACATGACCAACGTCAACCTGCCGTTTCCCTTCCCCGATGCGGTGAACCAGTTCAGCGTGGAGACGACCGCGCTGGGCGCACAGCAGGGGCAGCACCCGGGCGGCCTGGTCAACGTGGTGACGAAGTCCGGCACCAACCAGTGGCACGGGTCTGCATTCGAATTCATCCGCAACAACTTCATCGACGCGACCAATTTCTTCTCCACCTCCAAGGACACGCTGCACCAGAACGAATACGGCGGGACGTTGGGCGGCAAGGTTCTGCGCGACAAGCTGTTCTTCTTCGTCGGCTACCAGCACCTGAGAGCCGCTGCAGCCTCCGCCTCGCAAATTGCCTATGTGCCCACCGCCGCGAACCTGACTGGCGACTTCTCCGTCACCGACAGCAGCGCCTGCTCCAAGGGGGCCACCCAGCTTGTGAACCCTCTGACCGGGGCGCTGCTGACGAGCAACCACATCTCAACCTCGTACTTCAGCCCAACCGCTCTCGCACTGGCCAAATATCTTCCTATCAGCGGCGCGGACCAGTGCGGGCAGGTTCACTACTCCATCCCCTCGCTGCAGACGGAGAACCAGTTCGTCACCCGCGAGGACTGGACGATCAACGCGAAGCACAGCTTCTATGCGCGCTACTTTCTGGACGGCTATGTGATTCCGGCGTATTTTTCCCCGACCAACATCCTGATCACGTCCACGGCGGGCAACGACGAGCGGGTTCAGACGCTGACCTTCGGCGAGACCTGGACGATCAATTCGAAGACGGTGAACCTATTCCACGCCACCGGAATGCGTCGGCGCGACAATCGCGGACCGGCAGTGGGCATCAACCCGAACACCATCGGAATCAATGTCACGGCGCCAACCGCGACGATGTTGCGGATGGAGGTGTCCAACAAATTCAACCTGTACTGCGGCACCTGCGCTCCGGGCTATTTCAATGACAACACCTTCTCCTTTGCCGATGATGTGAATCTGGTGCGCGGCAAGCACCAGTTCATCTTCGGAGGGGAGTATGTGCGCAACCAACTGAACATCTCCAACTCCAACCAGGCCGATGGAGACTTCAGATTCACCGGCATCTTCAGCCAATTCGGTCCGACGGGATCCCCTTCGGCCGGGATAGCGAAGGGGAGCACTGGAGCGGACGCCAACCTGGATCTGCTGACGGGAGCCATGGCCAACTTCGGCCAGAGCATCTACTCCGGGAACGCGTTGCGAGCGCCGATTCCCAGCCTCTATGCACAGGACACGTATCACGCGACGCAGCGGCTGGTGCTGACGGGCGGCGTGCGCTGGGTGCCGGAATACGCTCCAGTGGACGTATTCAACCGCGGGTCGGTCTTCAACATGAACAATTTCCTGAACAACACGCTGAGTTCCGTGTTTCCGACAGCCCCGGCTGGAATCTCCTTCTACGGCGACAAGGGAGTGCCGCGGGGGTTCACCAAGAACTCCCTGCTTCAGTTCTCCCCGAACTTTGGCGCTACGTTTGATCCGACGGGAACGGGGAACACGGTGTTTCGCGGGGGATGGGCTCTGGTGTACGACCAGCCGAACTTCTTCACCGCGCAGCGCGTGAACCAGAATCCCCCCTTCGCCACCGCCACTTCGAACACTCCCGTGGGCGTGCCGCTGAACTTCACGAATCCGTATTCGAACGGCACGATCATCGGCGATCCCTATCCCCAGCCGCAGCACCCGTCAGCGGCGACCGCATCGTTCCCCAACGGGAGCAACTACATCTCCCTGCCGGAGCAATTCCTTCCCTCGTACACCATCCAGTGGACAGCCAGCATGCAGCAGGAGTTCGCCCACGGCTGGCAGTTCCAGATGCAGTACATTGGCAACCACTCGAACCACGTAGTCATGGGACTGCCTCTGAATGCAGCGACCTATATCCCCGGCGTCTCCACCGGCCCCGGCTCCTGCGCTCCGCTTGCGACGGCTCCGAAGGCGGGGCAGCCATGCTCCACGATTGGCAACCAGGCGGCGCGCTACT
>JAJZHR010000072.1 GCA_021810815.1 Acidobacteriota bacterium
CAGCGGCAGCAAGGACGTGCGTGTGGGCATGCAAGTTCAGCTGACGGCCACCGTGACCAACTCGACCGTAAGCACCGTTGCATGGCAGGTGAATGGTATCGCCGGAGGGTCTTCTGCCATCGGCACAATATCAACTACGGGCTTGTACACCGCTCCCGCGACTATTCCATCCGGCGGCAGCGTCACGATCACAGCAGCCAGCGAAACGTCGCCCGTGGTGACCGCGACGCGAGTGGAAAGCATCTGGAACCCGTCGCCGACCATCACGGCGGCGGCGGCCATTTCCGCGGGGGCCACCAGCAGCATCTTCATCCTGGACGTGACCGGCAGCGGGTTCGTCCCAGGAGCGTCCATTCAGGTAGGCGGCAACAGCGTGCCCAGCTCTGTCGTCTCACCGACCGAGGTGCAGGCAGCGTACACCGCCTCCAGCAGCCAGCTCGGGCAGGTGGTTGGGGTGGACGTGGCTAATCCCGATCCGGGCGCGAGCGTCTCCTCCAGCCTGAACGTGAAATTGACGCAGCAGGCCGCAGTCGCAGCGCCGGCTCGCTTTCTTGATCAGACCAGCTTCGGGCCCACGCTGTCCGGCATTCAGCATGTGCGGCAGATCGGACTCGCCTCTGCGCTGGCGGAGCAGTTCAGCGAGCCGGCGACTGTGTTGCCGCCGCTTCCTGAGACCGACCCGGCGCAGTGCACGAACAATGAGCAGCTATGCGTCTCCTCAGAGTGGCTGCAGGCCATTCTGACCGGCAACGATCAGCTGCGGCAGCGCGTTGCTTTTGCTCTGACGGAGATATTTGTCACCTCGACCGACATGGTGAATGCCCGCGCCGAGACCACGTACCTGAACATGCTCTCAGCGGATGCCTTCACGAACTACCGCAAGATCATGGAGGACGTGACACTGTCGACCTCGATGGGGCTTTACCTGAACATGCTGAACAGCGCGAAGCCAGCAGCGGGGCAGATTGCGAATGAGAACTATCCGCGCGAGTTGATGCAGCTTTTCACCATGGGTATCGACAAGCTCAACGACGATGGGACGTTTCAGTTGGACAGCAACCAGCACCCGCTACCGAACTATACCCAGGCCGATGTGCAGTCGTTCGCGAAAGCGTACACCGGCTGGACCTTCGCGAACTCCGATGGAACCGCACCGACAAAGTATCCCAACCCGCCCTCCGTGGGTGCGTACCTCTACCCCATGATGGCGGTGGAAAGCGAGCACGACACCAGCGCAAAGACGATCTCCTTTGCGTCCAGCCTGCCTTCCGGCCAGACGGCCGCGCAGGACCTGAAGGGAGCGCTGGACGATATTTTCAACAATCCCAGCGTCGGGCCGTTCGTAGGCAAGCAGTTGATTCAGCATCTGGTAAAGGGCAATCCATCGCCCGCGTATGTGGCGCGAGTCACAGCGGTCTTCAATGACGATGGCAGCAGCCAGCATCTGCGCGGCGATATGAAGGCAGTCCTGACGGCGATTCTGATGGATCCGGAGGCGCGAGCAGCGGATTCGGACCCTGCAGTCGACGGAGGCCATCTGAGGGAACCGATTCTTTACCTGACAGACGTAATGCGCGCGCTTGGATTCACGGTGACGACGCCCGATCCAACGAATCCTTATCCTTACATTTCTCTTATCGGCTATCCCGCCACGCTTGGTGAGCAGCCGCTGCGTCCTCAAAGCGTATTCAACTTCTTCCCGCCGGAGTACGTTCTTCCGGGGACGGATATTGACGCTCCAGAGTTCGCGCTGGAGAATACGGCCAGCGTCATCCTGCGGCTCACGCTCGGCAACGCGCTTTCGCAGGGCAAGCTGACTGGCTTCTCGGCGAATTTGAGTGCGGCCAGCCCGCTGGGCCTGATTGCGTCCACGCCAGGGACCGGGCCAGCCGATCTGGTGCAACTGCTGAACCAGTTGCTGATGCACGGTCAAATGCCTGTTCAGATGCAAACGGCGATCACCAATGCGGTCAGCGGAATCGCGGACAACGGGCAAAAAGTGCGGGTTGCGGTTTACCTCGTCATCACCTCGTCGCAGTACAAAATTCTCAATTAGATCGAAGAGCGACGCTTCAAAACGGGAGCAGGGACATGAGAACGAGCAGACGCAGCTTCATACGGTATGCATCACTGGCCGCAGCAGGGAATGCGCTTGGCTTGCGGCCCTTTGGCGCGATGAATGCGCTGGCCCAGACCTCCTCCACCTATAAGGCTCTGGTCTGCGTTTTCCTCTACGGCGGCAACGACGCGAACAACACGATTCTTCCCTTCGACACCGCAGGCTATGCCAATTACGCAGCCATCCGTGGCCCCCTGGCCCTGGCGCAGAACACGCTGCTGCCCCTCACGCCCACACCGAATTTCGCGCTGAATCCGAACCTCCCGGATATCCAGGCCTTGTTCAACAGCAGCAATGCGGCCATCGTCGCGAACGTGGGCACGCTCATGCAGCCGACCACGCGCTCCACATACCTGGCGAATCAGGTGGCGACACCTACGAATCTTTTCTCGCATTCCGACCAGCAACTCGAATGGCAGAATGCGGCGCAGAGCGCGGCCACGCCGTCAGGATGGGCAGGGCGCATTGCCGACAAGCTGACCACGCAATACAACCCGAACGGACAGATTCCGCTGATCACATCCGTCGCCGGAGACACGCTGTTCTGCAACGGCACGAGCACGTCGCCTGTAGCGGTGAGCCCAGGCAACATCGGCGGGGCGGCATGCTCAGAGGGAGCGGAGTGCGACGCGCGCATGCAGACCGCGCAGCAACTGGTCAGTTTCAGCACCGGCCTGTCTCTGGTCCAGGCGGACAACGAAATCACCAGCAACGCGTACAACTACGCGCAGGTGCTTGCAGCCGCAACGCAATCGATCACGCCGCTCAAGACGGTCTTTCCTGCGAAGAACGGCCTTGCTGCACAACTCCAGCAGATCGCTCAAATCATTCAGGTGAGGGGGGCGCTTGGCGTGGGGCGCCAGATATTCTTCTGCGGCATTGGGAACTTCGACACGCACGCCAATCAGTTTCCGTTGCAAAGCGCTTTGCTGGCCGGCATCAGCCCCGCGCTGGCTGCGTTCTATCAGGCAACGCAGGAGCTTGGCGTGGCCCAGGATGTGACCACCTTCACCATGTCCGATTTCAGCCGCACGTTTCAGCCGAACTCCAACACAGGCAGCGATCACGCATGGGGCAGCCACCACATCGTTCTTGGCGGAGCAGTGAAAGGTGGCCAGATGTACGGTACTTTTCCAACGCTCGCTTTGGGAGGGCCGGACGATTCCGGTTCCAATGGCCGCTGGGTGCCTTCCACCGCCTCCGTCCAATACGCGGCTACTCTGGCGCAGTGGTTCGGTGTGCAGGCGGCCGACCTGCCCACAATCTTCCCCAACATCGGGAGCTTCAGCAGCGCAAATCTGGGCTTTGTATAGGTCGATTACTTCGCCAGAAGCGCAACCCCCGCGCAGACGAAGATGGCAGCCAGCCAGCGGCGCCTGTCCACATTTTCCTTCAGGAAAATCTTGGCTGCAAAGGCGTTGCTGATGAAGGTCAGCGAGGCCGACGCTGGCGCCACCAGGCTGACATCTGCCCAGCTCAGCGCCAGCAGCAGGGAGAAGAAGCTGAGCGCCATGCAGACCACGCCGCTGACGAACATGGCGTTGCCGACCACCGCTTTGATCGCTCCACCCAGGCCGGAGTGCGCGCGAATGTCATCCAGGTCGCCGATGCTCCGCATGGCGCCCGCAGTCAGGATGTCTCCCGCAGTCGCCGTCGCGACCACCGCGAGAATCATGCCCCAGGTGGCAAAGGGGCTGGCGTGGGGCGCAAGTCCCGTGCTGTACATCAAGGCCGCAGACACCGGCCGGAAGGGGATAACCAAATTACTCTCCGCTGAATCCTTATCTCTAGTGTAGAGGAGAGCCCCATGATGAGCGCAGCCGACCCGCCAATGCCCGATGTTCTTCAGCGCAATCTTCCGACGGAGCCGGACCCGTCGCTGCCGGAGCCTGACCCGGAGCCGCGACCGGGATCAGCGCCCGATTACGAGCCCTCGCCGGTGCCGCCAACACCCGGCCCGGATATGCCCGGATTTCCCGGCATGGAACCAGCAATTTAGAGAGAGGAAGTTCTACCGGAGCGAGCCTAATATCTCTTCGCGAGGAACCTGCTTGTGGACGGAAATCTGCCGCAAGATTGCGTTCAAAGTGCCGATGCGCAGAGGCTTATGCGCTCACCATGCGCAGACGAATCATTTGTGGCTTGGGGGCGTCGAAGTAGTAGCCCTGAACAGCATCTTTGACCATGGAGCGAAGCTCTTCCCAGGTGTCGCCCTGTGTGACGATGCTCTCGGTCAGGCACTCTGCCACGTACCCGCCGTCAGCTTCCTGAGTTACTTCAAAGATGAGTTCTTTCATAGGAAAACTGTAGGCGAAGCCTGGTGTATTCGCAAGCCTTGCAGGAGCGGGGTATTCGCCAGCACCTGGCGGGCATTTGGGTGTTCTCTACTTGACCCGCAGCACCAGCACCGTTTCATCGTCGAAGTGCTCGGTCCCGCCCTGGAAGTCGGAGACGGCTTTCAGCACCGCGTCCACCATCGCTTTGGCGGAGGCTTTTTTGTTCTTCCGCAGCACCTGCTCCAGGCGCTCGTTCCCGAACATTTCCCGGGTTGCGTTTTCAGCGTCCACGATGCCGTCGGAGAAGAAGACGATGCTGTCTCCCGGCTGTGTGCTCAGGGTGAACTCCTCGTACTCCACATCGGGGAAGAGACCGAGAGGGAAGCCCTCGACCTTGATCGTCTCCACCTCGCCGCCGCGCACAAAGATCGGCTGCACGGAGCCGGCGTTGGCGATCTGCAGCGTCTGGTTCGCGTCGTTCCACACCGCGTAGAGCATGGTCACGTATTGGGCGTCGAGCTTGCGCTCCTGCAGGGCGGAGTTCAGCGCGCTGAGCATGGGCCCGGGCGAGAGCTTCTGTTGCGCCAGCGAACGCATGATGCCGCTGACCAGTGCGGCGTACAGGGCCGCCGGAGCTGCCTTTCCGCTGACGTCGCCGACGGCGATGGCCGAGCTCGCGTCGCCGTTCGGAGATCCGTAGTCGATGAAGTCGTACATGTCGCCGCCGATGGAGCGGGCGGCGATGAAGCGGGCGGCAAACTCGCTGCGCTCATGCTTCGGCGTGGAGGGCGGCAGCAGGCGAAGCTGCACCTGGCGCGCCATGGCCAGGTCGCGCTCCAGCCGCTGCTCCTCTTCGGCCACGCGCTGGTACAGGCGCGCATTCTCGATGGAGATGGCGATCTGCGCGGCCAGCGTGGTGAGTGTGTGGACGTGGTCCTCGCTGAAGTAATTGGCGCGCGTGTGCTCCAGGTCGAGCACGCCGATCAGCTTCCCTTTGTAGAGCAGCGGCACGGACAGCTCCGACCGCGTCTCCGGGTGCAGACGGATGTAGCGCGGATCCTTGCGCACGTCGGGAGCGACCAGGGCGATGCGCTCCTGAGCTGCTGCACCGATCAGGCCTTCGCCCATCTGGACGATGCGTTCCAGCGGCACGCGATGGCCAAAGCGTGTGGAGAAGCGGTGCTCCAGGCGATTCGTGCGCTCATTGTACAGCAGGATGGTGAACATCTGGAAGTCGATGATCCGCTTCATCAGCGTTCCAATGCGCTCCAGCAGGTCGTCGGGGTCGAGGATGGAGGTGAGGTCGCGGCTGATCTCGTTCAGCACGGCCAGCGTTTGCGCCTGGCGGGAGACGCGCGTGTAGAGCCGAGCATTCTCCACCGCGATGGCAACGCGCGAAGCGGTCAGCTCCAGCAGGTCCTGGTGCTCCTGGGTGAAGTAGCCCAGCTCCTCGGACTGGATATCGATGACGCCGATGACCCGGTTCTTGGTGATCAGAGGGACGGCCAGCTCCGAGCGCACCTGCGGATTCGCATTGATGTAGTTCTGCTCGGTGGTCACATCGCGGACCAGCATGGCGCGGCGGTTCATCGCTGCCTGTCCGGTGATGCCCTGGCCCATCTTGATGCGCATGCGCTCAATCTCAGGCGTGTGGCCGATCTGGAAGCGCATCCACAACTCCTGCGTGCGGTCGTTCAGCAGAAGGATGGAGAAGATTCTGTAGTCGATGACGGCGCGCACCAGGTCGGCAACCCGGTGCATCAGCGTCGCCAGGTCCAGCGTGGTGTTCAGCGCCTCGGCCACCTGCATCAGGAAGTTCAACTGCGGCAGGTGGCGCGTGGAGGATGAACTGGACTGGCCCGGCTGAACTTCGCCCAAGCTGCTTTGGCCTGCTGATTCCACGGCTGAAGCTTCAAGCGCGAGGGAAGGCTTTTCCGCTTCCGCCGTCATCCCGTCCGCAATCTTCCCCGTAGCTGGGGCGACTGCTTTGCGCGGTTTGGCAGGGGGTTGCGTCATTCTTCAGGAAGGGTGTGCCCAGCTCGATGATACGCTACCTGCATCGTCGAACACGGTGTGGAACGCCGCCCAACCCAGGCGGGAACGGGCTCCAGGAGAGAGGCTGCTCCCGGTGCACTTGCGCCAGAGTAGGACGGCCGAGGTTCCTGCAAAGTTTAGACGCGAATGCAAGGCACTGGTTGCGCGCACGCGCTGCCAGTCCGGGCACGTATAAGACAGGGGAAGATGATTATCCAATCCATATCCGCGATTTCAAGCTGGACCAGCCTGCTTGGCTTTTTTATCGGTCTTCCAACGCTGGCCGCCACCTACTATGAGGCGTGGAAGACGCGCAAAGAGGCTGAGGCTGCGCGACGGCCCTTCATCGTAACCGAAAACTGCCTGGAGTTCGTCGGCGACGACGGCGAATGGGTGAACCTCGTTCCCCTGCAGACCATGCGCACGCTGCCGCGCCCCGGCGACGTGGTGATGCTGCCGGGCGATGGCGTGGCCGCTGGAGCCGGAGCCTACCGCGTGGAGAGCGTCGAGTTCATCTACACCCGCGAAGAGGAGAACCCGCAGCAGCCCAGGCAGGCGCGCCTGACCAAGACCGTGGCGCACGTCACGAATCTGCTGGCCGGGTTCTAGTCGCGGCTCGCGGCTGCCGTGAAACCACCCCGGCTTGTCCTCGGGAGCAGCTTCCGCTGACAACGATTGGGGGCAGAGACGACGGCGGTTATTCCGTGCCATCCCCGGGCATCACGCGAATATCCGGCAAATTGCGATAGTGCTCCGCGTAGTCCATGCCATAGCCGACCACGAAGTGATCGGGAATCCTGAAGCCGATGTAGTCTGCCTCGATCTCCACCTTGCGGCGTTCGGGCTTGTCCAGCAAGGTGGCGATGCGCAGCGATTGCGGACGGTGTTGCAGCATCAGCTTGCGCAGGAAGCTGAGGGTGAGGCCGGTGTCCAGAATGTCCTCCACCAGCACGACATGCTTGCCTTCCACCGAGTTGTCGACGTCCTTGATCAGCTTGACGGCCCCGCTGGAGCGGACGCCCTTGCCATAGCTGGAGACGGCTACAAAGTCGAAGGTCGCGTCCACCTGAATGGAGCGCGCAAGATCGGAGAGAAACAGGGCTGCGCCTTTCAGCACTCCGATCAGGACCACGCTCTCGCCGGCGTAGTCTGCTGAAATTTGCGCTCCGAGCTCAGCCACTCGCTCTGCGATCTGCTGCGTGGAGAAGAGCACCTCCATCTTGCTGGCGGGTGTGTAGATCATGGAAAGAACAGATTAGCCGACAAGGGTGGCTTCTGACCAATGGGGCGGCTTTTGACCAGAGGGCCATCTTCTGAGCAATCCGGATGCTCGCGCGGCAGCGGCCGAATCCGCGGCCTGCGGAGGGCAATTCCAGCGCGCCCCGCTCGACTATACTTGAGGCAGACCTGCCGAAAAGAGTGCAATGTACCCTTATATCCACCTAGGAACCCTGAACTTCGATCTTGGCCCCCTGCACTTCCACGGCCCGGTGGAGCTTGGCACCTTCGGCCTGTTGCTGTGGCTGGCTGCCGTGTGCGCCACCATTGTGCTGCACCTGAATTTTGCGCGCCACAAGGTGCGGGCGGACGCTCTGAACATCGTCGCTCTCGCCACGGTCGCCGGTGTGATCGGGGCGAAGCTGTGGCATGTGATGGAGACGCCGCGCATCCTCTTCGCCTACCCTGCGGAGGAGCTTCTGAACCGCGCCGGTTTCGCCTGGTTCGGCGGCCTGCTGGCTGCGATTCTCGTGCTGCTGTGGCAGGGGACCGTTCGCTACGATGGCAAACGCACCGGCCCCATGGGAATGCTGGATCTCGCGGCACCGGCGGCGGCCATTGGCTACGGCGTTGGCCGCATCGGATGCCTGCTCTCCGGCGATGGCGACTACGGCATTCCCACCACGCTGCCCTGGGCGGTCACGTTCCCCCATGGACTGGTGCCGACCACGGCCTATGTTCACCCCACGCCCGTCTACGAGTTCCTGTTCGCCGTGGCGGTCGCAGCGTGGCTATGGAGAGAAGGCGGCAAGCCGCAGCCTGTTGGCTGGCTCACCGGGCAGTACCTTCTGCTGAGCGGCTTTGGACGCTTCCTGGTCGAGTTCATCCGCATCAATCCAAAGATTCTGTGGGGCATGAGCAACGCCCAGGTCGCCGCCATCGGCTCGATGGTCGCAGGCGCAGCGCTCATGGTCGCGGTGCATGGGCATCGCAAGCTGGGGTTGCCGGAGAAGTCCTCCGTTGCCGGTGCAAAGCCGCTTGGGGCTTGATGTCCGGGTTTTCAAAGAGCAGTTGGG
>JAJZHR010000073.1 GCA_021810815.1 Acidobacteriota bacterium
CCAGCCAGCCAAGCTTCTCGCGGTGGGGGCAATCGGTGAAGATGCTTTGGGAGTTGTTGCGCATCGCCTCGACAATCAGCTTGTGGATGCGGTTCAGCATCTGGTTGGAGCTGGCGAAGCTTCCCGCCTGCTGCGAGCTCGAATGCACAGCGACGCCTGCAAGCGCGTCGAGTTTGGCTGGGTTGCCGCGGTTGGCTGTGCTGCTGCCGAGCCACTCGGCCTGGACGTAGCGGAAGCCGTAGAAGCTGAACTGCGGCTGCCAGGTTTCTTTTCCGCTGCCGCGCAGGGTGTAGGTCCACCACTGCGGTCCGGCGGAGCTTGCCTGCGACACGGTGCCGTCGGGCTTCAACAGTTCTCCGGGAGTGAGGCGCAGGACGGCTCCCGGCGGTCCTTCGACGGTGACAATGGGCCATCCGGCGAAATTCTGGCCGAGGTCGTAGACGGTTTTGCCGGGTTGCGGCTCTGTGTGCTGGAGGGCGGGATACCGCTCAACCGCGGTGACGGGAGGGGCGATGGCAGGGGTCAGGGCTCCACCGGGCCCGTCCACGACCTTCGCAGCCAGCCATGAAGGGTCGGCGAAGCCTGCGCGATCCCAGCCAGATGGGATGCGTCGCGCGTCGAAATCCTCTCCGCCATAGGTGGAGGAGAAGGTGATGGGCCCGGGCGCCGCCTTCCAATCCTGGCCGGTGGCCACGACCTGGGTGGCGCCATCGGCAAAGGTGAGGCGCAGCTCTGCGATGAGCTTCGGAGGTCCGAAGGAGCCTTCGAATTTGGTGTAGCGTCCTCTGGTGCGTTGAACGTTGTACATGCCGTTGCCGAGCATGACGCCGAGGACGTTCTCGCCACGCGCGACCAATCCGCTGACGTCGTAGGTGTCGTAGATGACGGTTTTGCGGTAGTCGGTCCATGCGGGGGCGAGGGCATTCGCGCCGAGGTTGTGGCCGTTGAGGCGAACGTCATACTGGCCCAAGCCGGAGATGGCCAGAATCGCGAGGACTGGGGCTTTCTCCACGGTGAATGCGCGCCGGAGCAGAGGCATGGGCCGCGAGCCGTCGAGCAAAGCGCCGTCCTTCTGGGTGCTGAACGGCGCTTGAATCCACTGAGCCTGCCAGGCGGGGACTGCTGTGACAAAGCGGGCGGGACGGCTCCAGCGGGCGGGAGCGCCAGCCTGGTCCCAGACCCTGACGGCCCACCAGTACTCCGCGCCGGGATGCAGGGCTGCGCCGAGTTGGGCGGAAGCCGAGCTTCCTTGCACGGTGCGGGAATCCCAGACGTCTCCGCGGGCGCTCTCCACGGATCTGCGCGAGGTGGCCACGATGATCCGGTAGCGGGATTGCCGGACTCCGCGCAGCAGGGGGCTGGCGGCGGCGAGGCTCCAACTGAGGAGGGGGTGGGCGGCGTCCACGGCCAGAGGCTGCGCTAGGCCATCGCAGCGCAAGGAGGCGGCGGGCTGGAGATGTGGCTGCGCCAAGGCTGCTGTTGCGGACAGTTCCACTGCTGCGCCCATGGCCAGCAGGAGCGCGCCGCAACGAACGATGCCCAAGGCAATGCTCAAGAGCTTCCCTCCAGGTACTTCCATCTTCGTGATACTTCCATCTTCGTGCGCGATTCCACGGAGCCAGTGTAGGGCAATGCGGCAAGCGTTGCTCATGATGGCCTGCTGGGCGCGGCGCTGCGGATGAAGAGCAGCATGGGTTGGACGCAGCATGATCGGTTAGCATCGCTGCAGGCTTGCGACTGGGGCAGGCACAGGGTTGCACGAGGGGGGACAAGTGGCGATGCATTCGCGCATTCTTTCCGCAGCGGTTGCTGGCGTGGTTTGCTGCCTTTCGGCCAGCGCTCCGGCGCAGCATCTCGCAGGCTACAACTATGACGAAGCGAAGATTCCTCCGTATGCGATGCTGGACCCCCTGCGGCTGAATGATGGACGTGCGGTGACGACGGCTGCGGAGTGGTGGCAGCAGAGGCGGCCAGAGATTGTGCGTCTGTTCGAGGAGAACGTCTATGGGCGGACTCCGGCGAAGGCCCGGATTCCGCTGCGGGCGCGCGTGGTGGAGATCGACAGACATGCTCTGCAGGGGCGCGCGATTCGCAAGCAGATCGACATCTACTTCACGGCAAAAGGCGAGAGCGGACCGAAGATGCGGCTGCTGGTCTATCTGCCTCTGCATCCACGGGCCGGACGCGGGTACGGGCGGCATCGGAGCGCTGTGATTCTGGGATTGAACTTTGGCGGAAACCAGACGGTGCTGGACGATCCTGGGATTGAGCCGACGCTGGTGTGGAGCAAGGCGAAGGGATCGGGGACGCTGGAGCACGTGCTGCCGGAGGATGCGACGCGCGGAACGCAGGCGCAGGAATGGCAGGTGGAGAAGGTGATCGGCCGGGGATATGGGCTGGCGACTGCCTACTACGGGGACATTGAGCCGGACTTCAAGGATGCGAGCCAGTACAGCGTGCGGCAGCTTTTTCTGCAGCCGGGGCAGACGGCGGTTGCGGGGGATGCGTGGGGCGCGATTGGAGCCTGGGCGTGGGGGCTGAGCAGGGCGGTGGACTACCTGAGCACGGACAGGGACGTGGATGCGAAGCGGATCGTGGCGACCGGGCATAGCCGCCTGGGAAAGACGGCAGACTGGGCGGCGGCGCAGGACGAGCGCATTGCGGCGGTGCTGTCTACTGAGTCGGGCAAGGCGGGGCAGTCGCTCTCTCGGAGGGAGATGGGAGAGACGGTGCAGCACCTGGAGCACTCGTTCCCCTACTGGTTCTGCGGGAATTACGCGCGGTGGGCGGGGCATGATCGGGAGATACCGGCCGATGGGAATCTGCTGCTGTCGCTGATTGCTCCGAGGCCGCTGTATGTGGCGAGCGCGGCGGGGGATGAATGGTCCGATCCGCGGGGGGAGTTTCTATCGGCGGTGAGCGCGAGCCGCGTGTATGCGCTGCTGGGGAAGCAGGGGCTGGGGACGACGACCATGCCAGCGGTGAACCAGTCGGCGATGGAAGGAGACGTTGCGTATCACGTGCGATCGGGCGTTCACGATGTGACGGCGTTCGATTGGGACCGGTATCTGGATTTTCTGGATTTGCATTTGCGGGAGTCGGAGGGTCTGCGAACTCGCGTGAAGACTCAGTGAGCACGCGGGCAATGGAAAGGGCGGGACTGAAGCTCCCGCCCTTGCCAAGCGCGACTTGCGCCGGATTTTCTATTGGCTTTCGAGGGTGTAGTGGCCGGGGTGGTTGAGGGTGATGATGGAGCGGGCTCCGTTTTCTGCGGAGACGCCGCTTTGCTGCTTGCCGTTCACCATGACGGCGGCGTTGGATTTGGAGACGGGGACGGCTACGTGGGCTTCGACGCCTGAGGGGAGGTCGAGGGCGATGGCCAGGCCCTGCTTCTGCTGCAGATCGACCTTGAGGAGGCCGTTTGGCGTTGGCTCCGCGCCCTTGGCCCATTGCAGGCCGATGAGGTCGGGGCGGATGTCCACCTGGCTGAAGCCTGCTCCTGTGGCGTGGATGCCGAGGACTTCTTCCATGAGCCAGGGGGTGGGGCCGCTGGACCATCCGTGGGCGAGGCTGACGAAGTAGCCGGAGCCGTTGTCGGCCTGCAGGGAGGCGTGGAAGTCACCCTTGAACCATGCTGGGTCGTAGGCTTCCCAGTAGCTGGTTGCGCCTTCTGCGAGCATGCCGCCCCAATACTGTCGAATCCAGTCGAGGGCTTCTCTGCGGTGACCCATGCGGGCCATGGCGCTGATGACGTAGTAGTTGTAATAGGGCGTGACGACGTAGGCGTTGTACTTGACGTGGCCGACGGTGGAGAGGGAGTTCTTCCAGATGGCGTCGTACTGCGCGGGTGTGGCGAGGCCGGAGACGACGGCGGCAGCGTTGGTCTGCCAGCGAGGTCCGAAAGAGCCGGTCGCGGGATCGAGGAGGTACTTGTCCGCGGCGGCTTTGATGGCATCGGCGCGATGGTCGTAGAAGTCGGCGTTGGCGGTGTCGCCGGATTCGCGCAGCATCCATGCGGCGTCGCGGTATGCGTGGTAGAACTCCAGGGTGGTGGCGCGGCTCGCCTCCGGAGTGCTGCCGTTCAGCTCAGGCGACCAGTCGACGAAGAGCCAGAGGTTGGATTTGTTGGCGTAGAGGCTGCGCGCGTCGAATTCGGCGTCGACATAGCGCAGGAGCTGCACCATGCGGTCGTGGGTGTTGTGGAGGAACTCCTTGGAGCCGGTGTGGCGGTAGTACTCGGCAGCTCCGGTGAACCAGAAGGCGGAGTATCCGGGGATGCCGTTCACCTGCTGGTCGATGGGGGCTTTGCCGAGGAGGCGGTCGAGCGTGTCTTCCATGAGGAAGCGGTCGCCGAAGACGTTGTTGATGGTGCGTCCCATGACGTCGGTGTCGCCCATCCAGCGGCCGCGGTCGCGCTTGGGAGCGTCCCAGATGTCGTCCTGCATGCAGAGGTGGGCGGTGTATGCGCCTACTTCCCAGATGCGGTTCAGCTGCGGGTCGGAGGACTGGAAGGAGCCCTGGTATTTGACGGGGTAGAAGATGTCGTCCACATGGATGGACTTGAAGCGGAGATCCGGGCCGCCGCCGACGAAGCGGACTTTGGCGTAGCGGAAGGAGCTTTTGGGGCCGTGCGCCGTGGCGTGGGCGGGGATGGTGAGAAGTTCCACTCCGAGGTAGGGGTCTTTCAAGGCTTCGTCGTAGGACTCGCCGTACTGGATGGTGACGCGGGCGGGCGAGTCGGCGTCGGACTGCAGTTCGAGGCGGCCTGTGACTTCGCGGCCAAAGTCGAGGACGATGCTGGGAGCCTCTTCATTGGCGAGGGTGGCGGAGGAGAGGTGGACGCTGAACTCGGACGGGCTGGCGGATTGGGTCTGATTTGCCGGGCGGGCGAGGGCGTCGAGATTGGCGAAGCGGCTGCGGCTTTCAAACTGAGCGAGGACTTTGCTGACCGGGATGTTGCGATGGGCCAGGAAGGGCGAGATGCCGTCGTAGCCGGGCCAGTCGTACATGCCGGCGTCGGCGTTCAATTGGAAGAGATCGAGGGTGCTTTCGATGGGGGCGAGGCTCTGCGCGGGCTTCCAGGAGGCGTCGTCGAAGGCGGCCTGCTGCCATCCGTCTGCTTTCTGGATGGAGGCTTTCCATTTGGCGTCGGAGATGAGGATGGGCCTGGCGTCGACGCCCTGCGCCGCGGGGATGAGCTTGGCGACGAGCACTTTGCCGGAGGTCTGCTGCTGCAGAAGGGCGCTGTTGGTGAAGCTGGCTCCGCCGCGGCCGCGGACTACTTCCATGGCGATGACATTTTTGCCGGGGCGCAGGGACTTCGCTACATCGGCTGCGAAGACGTGGATGCTGAGCGGCTGGGTGACGTCGCTTTGGACGTCTTCGACGAGCTGTCCGTTGAGGTACACCTTCGCGGAGCGTGGGCCGGCGATGTAGAGGGTTGCGTCTGGCGGCACGGCCTGGAGCCGAAAGGTGGCGCGGAAGTAGTGGGGCTCGGTGCTCGCCTTGCGGGAGCCGTAGTTGATGTAGTCGGACTGAACGGAGTCCTCAGCGGTCCAGATGTACTGCTCTGGCAGCGGGGTGTGGAGGCTGCTCTCCAGCGGCGCTCCCGCAGCGTCTCGCACGGGGTCGAGCGGAGTGGGGAGGGCGTTTTGGGCTCCTGCTGTGCCGAGGAGGAAGGTGGAGGCGAGAAAAAGGATGGCGGCGGAGCGAGCGGAGGAGGCGAGGAGACGGCTGTGTTTCAAAGGCACTGTGTTTACCACCTGAGGATTGGCTTTCGGGAGAGAAACAGTTTCCCGTTATACGCGTGTGGTTTAGAGTTTGGCAAT
This sequence comes from Acidobacteriota bacterium, assembly GCA_021810815.1. Classification (GTDB taxonomy): domain Bacteria; phylum Acidobacteriota; class Terriglobia; order Terriglobales; family Acidobacteriaceae; genus JAJZHR01. The sequence goes on from JAJZHR010000073.1 coordinate 5,829, forward strand.
GTTGTCTGGTAATGGACGGAGGGGTGAATGGGGGATGGCATGAAAAAGATGTTGAGGTTCGCGGTTGTGCTTGGAGTGGCGGCGCTGGCGCTGGGTCAGCAGCGTTGCGAGGCGAAGGTGAGCAGGAAGCAGGCGGCGGCGTGGAGAGCGGAGATCCGCAAGGAGCTTTCTATTTCGGACCCTCTGCCGGAGCTTGCGCCTGAGTCGCACGGGTCGTTTTCGCCGGTGGCGGGCGTGGTGGCGGAGCGCGTGACCTACGGGACGGAGTATGGGATGCGCATTCCGGCGATCGTGTACCGTCCGGCGGATGAGGGGGACATCAAGAGGCCGGGGATTGTGGTGGTGAACGGGCATGGAGCGGACAAGTCGAGCTGGTACTCGTATTACACGGGAGTGCTGTATGCGCGGGCGGGAGCGGTGGTGGTGACGTACGATCCTGCGGGAGAGAATGAGCGCAACGACGAGCACAAGTCGGCCACGGGCGAGCATGACAAGAAGATCGACGTGCCGGGCGTTCCGCAGCGGTTGGGCGGCCTGATGGTGACGGATGCGATGGAGGCGGTGAGCTATCTGGACCAGAGGCCGGATGTGGATCCGAAGCGGATTGCGGTGCTGGGATTTTCGATGGGGTCGTTCGTGTCGGTGCTGACGGGGGCGGTGGACACGCGGGTGCATGCTTTGCTGCTGACGGGCGGGGGCGATATTGACGGGCCGGAGGGCTACTGGGACAAGAGCGCGCCGATGTGCCAGGGAGGGCCGTATCGTTCGCTGTCGGTGCTGGGGGACAGGCCGGCGGTGATCTATGCTCTGAATGCTCTGCGCGGGCCTACGTTCATTCTCAACGGAACGGCGGACACGGTGGTGGATATACCGCACCATGAGGCGGACTACTTCGAAGCGATGCGGAAGCGTGTGATCGCACTGAATGGGCCGAAGAATGTGTTCGAGACGTACTTTGTTGCGAAGGCGAGCCACCGGCCGGCATGGATTATGAAGGTTCCGGCGCTGTGGCTGGAGAAGCAGCTGAAATTTCCGAACTGGACCGCGAAAAAAGTGGAGGCGATGCCTGTGGTGTCCATAGGGGCTTGGGCAGCGCAGGTGGGGCTTCCGCTGAACAAGAGTGCGCAGAGGGAGGACAGGGACGCAGGCATTCCGGCGCTTGCTGCGGATGTGCCCCGGCTGACGCAGGAGCAGTTGAATGTGCTGCCGGAGGCGGAGTGGGAAAAGGAGAAGGGCCGGTTCGTCTATTCGGTGTGGGCGAAGCACGCGATTGCGGACGCGACGGGCTCAAGCGGGGGAGCGAAGCCCAAGCCGGAGTGATTTGGCTGGATTTGCAATCTAAAAGTAAATGTATAATTGCGGAACTAAAGCCAGACATGTGAGTTCTGGATTGGAACCTGGTTGCCGCTTCCTATGCATCGAGCGATCTCTTATTCCCATGGCCGCCGTCTTCTTCGCGAGGAAACAGACTCGCTGGTTGCTGCCCCGCCGGTAGCAGGGCTGCCGATTGCAGGGCAGGCGGTCGCAGGGCCTCCAGATGCTGCTTTGCCAGTTGCGGCCTCGCCAGATGCAGGGTTGACGGTTGCAGGGCGGCAGCGGACGCATACGCCTGAGATTCTAGTGTTGGCCGATGACCTGAGCGGCGCCTGCGACAGCGGGAGTGCCTTTCTGCGCTCCGGGCGGACGGTGCGAGTGTGGATCGAAGGCCTGGCTGCAGCGGATGGGCCGGGAGAGGATGCGAAGGAATCGGTCTGGGTGTTTTCGACCGCGACGCGAAACTCCAGCGAGGACGCTGCCCGGAAGCGGGTGGAGGCGGCAGCGAAAGCGCTGCGGACCTTGCTGCCGGAGGGGGCGCAGACGTCGGGGGCAGTTTTCTTCAAGAAGGTGGATTCGGCGGGCCGGGGCAACATTGGCGCGGAGGTTCTGCAGGCGAGCGAATCGCTGGGGTGCGACTTGATTCTGTTCGCGCCAGCGTTTCCGCGATGGGGACGTGTGGTGCGGAACGGCGTGCTGCATGTGGGCGATCTTGCGGGCCAGAACACGAGCATTCCGCTGACGACGTTTTTTCCGCGAGCAGAGGACGCCGCGCTGGTGGGCTGCGGCAGTGGCGATTTGCTGCAAAGGGATCTCCGCCGGGCCCAGGCCAGGGGTGCGCGGGTGTGGCTGTGCGACGCGGAGACGCAGGAAGACCTGAGGCTGCTGGTGGAGGCGGTGCGTCGGTTGCCTTTGCGGGTGCTGTGGGCTGGGTCTGCCGGATTGGCGAGCGCGCTGGCGGATGCGCGTCCGGTCCGCGGTGGCGGGAACGCAAGGGCTGCGGTTGGCGAGCAGCCGCTGCGAGGAAGCACGCTGGTGTTCGCCGGAACGCATCATGCCGTGACGCAAGTTCAGTTGGAATGGCTCACGGGGCGAGGCGGAGCGATCATCCTGGACCGGGACAGCGATTGGCTTGGCCTTTCGGCGCACAATTGCGTGTTGATCCGTGTTGCGTGCGGAAGCACTCCGGAAGAGGAGATTCGCTCCATGTGGAACCGCTCGAACTATCTTGGCGGGGTCGCTTCGCTGGTGCTGACGGGCGGAGATACGGCGGCGATGGTGCTGCGCGCTCTGGGGACGGAGTCGATCGAGGTGCTTGGGGAGGTGGTGGCGGGGGTTCCCTGGGGCCGAGTGAGCGGGGGGTTGGCGGATGGCAGGTTCGTGGTGACGAAGTCGGGAGGATTCGGCGATGAGATGGCGCTGGTGGAAGCGGTGAAATTCCTACAGGAGCAGTGCCAATGACGCGGTTGCGGATTGCGGTCACGATTGGAGATCCGGCTGGAGTAGGCGCGGAGATCGCGCTGAAAGCATTGTCGGACGCGGAGCTGGCGGAGAGCGCGGAGTGGCTGCTGATC
>JAJZHR010000001.1 GCA_021810815.1 Acidobacteriota bacterium
ATCTAACAAGCGAATTTGAATGTGCAAGGAAATCAACACGGCGAAAAAAATCGCCGGGTGTTGTGGCGCGCAGGGCGGCTCGGGAATCTGAGAGCGGCAATCGCATCAATGCCCTGCTGGCATTGGCTGAAAATATCTCGCGCGGGCGAGCGAGGCTGTAGCGTGTGCGGACTTAGATGCGCCGGAAAATCCACAAGCGGCCTGGATGTCGCATTTTGACGGCTGAGGTTTTGTGATAGTGTCAAAACCGTTGCCGCCGCGTCGGGCAACCGTTCCAAGCAAGACTTGGTTGGCTCTACGTCAGTGGGCAGTCGCAAACGTAGGCACCGTCGTGTCTTCGAACATGCAGCCTCAGAGCCCTCGAATCGCGCAAGCGAGTCGCTGATTTGCGTGTGTCTCAGCAAAGGCAACCCCTCTTCTCGCCTCCCGCAAAACACAACATGGCGAAATCGCATTCGATGCGCCGCTCGAACGCGGCGGCGACGCATTGTCTGTACCCGGCGGAGACTTCGCTGGGATGGCGCGTTGTGCGCAGGATCACCGAGGCCGAAGCGATGCGGATGCATGCGCTGGGAACGGTGCGCCGCGTGGAGCATGAAGATGGAACGTCGGCCGGGTACCAGATGGTGGAGGCGGCTGTCCGCGAGGATGATCTACCGTCGCGCGAACCAGACTGCGGCATCACGGCGAGGGAATCGCAGATGAACGCGGGGTTGCGCGGGAGATCGCGGACGAAGGGGCTGAGCGAAGACGAGCGGATGGCGCGACGCAGCTCAAAAGGCCGCGTGATGGAGCCGGAGGACGCGATCGAGCGGGCGATGGAAAAGGTGAGGCTGTGGGCGAGCCCGGCAAGCCGCATCGACGATGGACGCGGAAAGCCGGTGTATGGCGACAGAGCTGTGCGGTGCTATCCCAAGCCGTGCTGAGCGGAGGATGCTGCGGTGAACCCTTTCGTGGAGCTTGCTCTCACAGCGGTGACGCAATTGATCGTGGCGGCATTTGTCTACGGGCAACTGACGCAAAGGCAGAAGGACCAGGCCGGCTGGCTGAAGGCGCATGACGAAAAGCTCGCGATGCACAGCGATCGCTTGGTGAACCACGAAGGGCGCATTGCGCACATCGAGGGGCGCAAGGGCGTTCCGTTTGGCGGCGGATAGCCGTAATCAGAGCACTGAGGGGCGAGGCGATGAATGTTGACCTGGTGATGATGGCGTTGACGGCGTGGCGCGAGGCACGAGGCGAAGGTCCGCAGGGAATGCTGGCTGTGGCTTGGGTGATTGCGAACCGCGTGAAGGCGGGCATCGAAGGGACGTGCGCGCTGGATGTGGTGACGGCGAAGTGGCAGTTCTCTTCGCTGACCGCGCCGGGCGATGCGATGTTGATCCAGTGGCCGCATTCGAGCGATCCGGCTTGGATCGAGGCTTGCTCGGCGGCGACGACAGCTATGAGCGGCTCATCGGCCGATCCGACAGGCGGAGCGACGGACTATGCGAATCTCGCGGTGTGCGATCCGGCGTGGGCGAAGGTCTACAAGCGTAGCGCGGTGATCGGGCACCACACGTTCTTCACGAGGATCTAGAGCAACAAGTGGCATCTGTGTGCGAGCTGCACTACGGTGTCCATCGACAATCACGGCGGGTCGCAGCCACAACCGACGCGCAGAGGCGCGGGGCACGAGGAGAAACATATATGAACAAGTTCTTTCAAAAGATTGCCAGCGGGTTCGTGTGGGTGGGCAAGGAGTTGGCTGCGGCGGGGACGTGGGTGCCAAAGGTGATCCGCATTGTGAATGATGCGGAGAAGGATGCCCAGTCGCTGCTTCCGCAAGCGGTGACGGTGTTCGAGGATGTGGATGCTGTGGCGCTGTCGGCGATCAAAGACGGTGGGAGCGCGCTGCTGTCGGCGGACAACCTGGTGACGGCGATTGTTGCGGCGTCGAAGGTGGACGGCCTGAACATCGCGGCTGACGAGGCCGTCGGCGTTGCCCTGAAGAGCTTTATCCAGGAGGTGACGAGCAAGAACACCTGGACGACGCTGATGTGGTCCATGAAGAAGCTGGTGTCCGACTGGGACGAGTTCGGAGCGAGCGCGAAGGCGGCGATCGCGAAGCTGGAAGCGGACGCGGCATCGCCAGTGGGAACTGTCTAAGAGGGATGGCGAAACGTCCATGCGCGCGGCCTGGCTGCGGGGAGCTGGTGGTGCGTGGCTGTTGCGCAGCGCACTCCTCGCAGAGTCCAAAGGCTGTCTCAGAGAGAACGAGAGAGAGCGCGAGCCGTCGCGGCTACGGCCGAAGATGGCAGGCTGCGAGCGCGGGCTATATTCGGCGGCATCCGGTGTGCGCTGATCCGTATGGCAAGCATGGCGGATTGCCGCACCCGACAACACTTACTGACCATGTCGTCCCGCACGAGGGAGATATGAGGCTGTTCTGGGATCCGAGCAATTGGCAGCCGTTGTGTGCTGGTTGCCACAGCACGAAGACGGCCAAGGAAGACGGCGGCTTTGGCAGGCCGAAAACCGGGGCAGGGGCGGTGTAAATCCTCACAAGCCTCGCGGCGTAGACCGTGTGGTTAGCCCCTTTTTTTCGTCCACAAAATGGATGTTTTGGGATTCACGCATCGGATTGCATTTGGCCACGAGGCGCAGAGGCATATGCTTTGCTGGCGTTCGGAGCCACTTTACAGCCATTTACACCTGTGAAAACCGAAGAAAAGATGCCCAATTATGGCTGGCCGCCCACGAAAACCGACCGCTCTGCTTGAAATGAGCGGTGCATTCGCTAAGAATCCCGCGCGGGCCGTGGCGCGGGCCAATGAGCCTCGTCCATCCACCGTTCTCGGCGATCCACCAGCCGCTTTCCTGAATCCGCATTCGCCCACCTCGCTTGAGCTGCTCGGCATCTGGCGCGAACTCGAATCGCAGGCGATCGAGGGCGTGCTCACCGGCTGTGACCGCTTTCTGCTCGAGGCGGCCTGCCGCATCATGTATCGCGTGCGCCGGCAGGGCGCATCGACAGGAGATTTCGCAAACCTCCGCGCCTATCTCGGCGAGATGGGCCTGTCTCCAGGTGGAAGGACTCGCATCGATGTCAAAGCACCCAAGCCCGCGCAGGAAGAAGGCACCAGCACCATCGCCCGTCTCGCTCAAGAAAGGTTCGCCGCCGTCAACTAGCCACTCGGCCGTCGCCCATCAGTACGCTCGCCACATCGCGTCAGGTGCCATCCCCGCCTGCCTTGAGGTCCGCCAGGCGTGCCAGCGGCATCTCGATGGCCTCGCTGCTGAGCGCAAAAAGGACTACGCTTACCGCTTCGATGAGGTCAAGGCCAACTTCGTCTGCCGCTTCATCGAGGCGATGCCCCACGTCAAGGGCGAATGGGCTCGCCCGCGTCCTGGCCACAGCACGTTGATCGTGCTCGCGCCCTGGCAGGTTTGGATGACCTGCTGCATCTTCGGCTGGGTGTCGAAGGCCAGCGGACTACGCCAGTTCACGGAGGTCTACGCGGAGATCCCGCGCAAGAACGCCAAGTCCACATGGGCCGCTGGCGTCGGCCACAACATGCTCGCAGCCGACGGGGAATACGGCGCTGAGGTCTACTGCGGCGCAACTACTGAGCGCCAGGCGATGGAGGTTTTCCGCACCGCGTTGCAGATGGCGCGGCGCAACACAGAGTATGAGCGCCACTTCGGAGTTGAGCACGCGGTCAAGAGCATCTACCGGGAGGCGGATGGAAGCAGGTTCGTTCCCGTGGTTGGCAATCCTGGCGATGGAGCATCGCCGTCGTGCGCCATCCTGGACGAGCTGCACGAGCACGCGACGCCGATCCTGCTGGACACCATGCGCACCGGAATGGGCGCTCGCAGCCAGCCGCTCCTCATCGCGATCACCACGGCCGGCAGCAACCTCGCCGGTCCCTGCTATGCGATGCGCAAGGACTTACAGAAGGTGCTTGGGGGCCAGATCCAGAATGAGTCGCTCTTCGGCGTCATCTACACCATCGATAAGGAGGACGATTGGACCAGCGAACTCGCCCTGCGCAAAGCGAACCCAAACTACGGCGTATCCGTCAAGGCTGAATTCCTTCGGCGCGAGCAGGCAAAGGCGGTGCAGTCGAGCCACCTCCAGAACACCTTCAAAACCAAGCACCTCAACATCTGGGCTGGAGCCGCCGCCGGATGGATGAACATGCAATCCTGGAACGCCTGCGCCGACCTCACGCTCCGCCTTAGCGAGTTCGTCGGCCAGCCGTGCTATGAGGGAGTGGACCTCGCCTCGCGCATCGACCTCGCCTCGCGCATGAAGGTCTACAAGCGCGTGATAGATGGCAAGGTGCATTACTACCTGTTCGGTCGACACTATGTTCCGCAGGACGCTGCCAACGACAGCGCCAAGGCCCACTACGCCATGTGGGTGCAGCAGAAGTGGCTCGTGCCGCACCCTGGTCCGGAGATTCAACTCGCCTTCATCCAAGCGGAGATCGAAGCGGAGCTGCCCCGCTTCAACCACCAGTGCATTGCGTTCGACCAGTACAGCGCGCAGCAGATGCAGCAGGAGATCGAGAAGAAAGTCCGCCCGGATGTCGTCATCACCCTGCCGCAGACGGTGGCGATGCTCTCGGAGCCGATGAAGGAAGTCGAAGCGGCCGTGCTCGGAGGACGGCTGCACCATGATGGCGATCCAGTCCTCGCCTGGGCCGTCTCGAATGTCGTCGTCAGGCCGGACAACAATGACAACATTTTCCCGCGCAAGGAACATCCTGACAACAAGATCGATCCCGTCTCGGCGCTTCTGAACGCCATGAACCGCGCCTACAACGCCAACGCCGCGCAAGCATCCATCTACGCCACGCGCGGACTGAGAGAGCTATGAAGATCGATTTGCAGGACGGGCTTCTTCTCGCCGGCGTGGCCCTCGTCATCAGCGGCATCGCGCATTGGAGCATCGCCGCCGCTGCCATCGTCCTGGGCGGCATGTGCCTGCTCAGCAGCCTCGCCATCGCCCACGTCAAGCAGTCGGGAAAGGACAAAGATGGGTCAGCTCTCAAATAGGCTTGGCATCCGCGCGCTCTCGCTTGAGGATCCCTCGCAGCCACTCGTGCCGTACTCCGCGCTCATGGAGTCGCTCGGCATCGGCAGGTCCGACGCGGGCGTCTTCGTCAATGAGAAGCAGGCCATGCGGCTCACCACCGCCTTCGCCTGCATCATGGTCATATCATCGGACCTCTCGTCGCTGCCGCTCAGCATCTACCAGCAGCTCCCGGACAGCTCCGTGCGCGAGGCGTTCCACCACAAGTATTATGAGCTGCTGCACGACACGCCGAACAGCATGATGGGTTCCACCGTCTGGCGCGGGGCGTGGCTCGCCCAGGCGCTCGGCTGGGGCAACGGATACACCTACATCCTGCGCGACAAAGGGGCGCGGGCCATCTCGCTCCAGCTCCTGCCGTCGGATCGCACATCGCCGGTGCTGCGCGAGGGGCAGCTCTACTACGCGACGACGGCGACGCACGATGGCTCCGTCAGCTACATCGATCCGGCGAACGTCCTGCACCTCAGCGGCCTCTCCACCGACGGCATCGTCGGCCTCTCGCCCATCCAGACCTGCAAGAACGCCTTCGGCCTGGCGATCGCCGCGGAGAAGTTCGGGGCGCAGTTCTTTGGGAACGGCGCGCGCTCCACCGGCGTCCTCACGCACCCTGGCCATCTCGGCACGGAGGCGTATGAGAACCTCAAAAAATCCCTGAACGAGAGGATGACCGGCCAGAACGCCCTCAAGCCGCTGCTGCTCGAAGAGGGGTTGCAGTGGAATCAGACCAGCATCGCTCCCAACGATGCCCAGTTCCTCCAGACGCGCCAGTTCCAGCGGTCGGAGATCGCTGCCCTCTACCGCGTGGCCATGCACCTGCTGCAGGATCTCGCGCGCGCCACCAACAACAACATTGAGCACCAGTCGCTCGATCACATCCGCTATTGCCTCCGCCCCTGGGCCGTGAAGATGGAGCAGGAGATCAACCGCAAGCTGCTCGGTGGCCGCTTCTACTGCGAGCACAATTTCAACGACTTCCAGCGCGGCGACTTTGCATCGCAGACGCAAGGCTACACGTTGCTGCGAAATGCCGGCGTCTACAGCGCGAACGACATCCTCCGCGCCCTGCGGCAGAACCCGATCCCAGGCGAGGACGGCGGCGACGTGCGCCTCGCCCCGCTCAACATGGTGCCGCTCAGCTCCCTGGTGCGCGATCCGGCGGACCAGAACGCGCCAGCCACCGATGCCAACGATGGCGAAACCATCACGGACCTGCGGCGCGAGCGCATCCTGGGCGCGTACAGGCGTTTGGTGCGCGACGCTGTGGGCCGCATCCGCAACCGCAAGGAATGCGACGAAGAAACGGCCTACAAAGCCTTCCAGCCCATCATGGCATCGATGGCCGAGGCTCTGCTGGCCATGCACTGCGCCACCGGCAAGATTTCCGAGCACGAGCAGGCCGCTGCCTCCCACGCCCGCAAAATAGCCGCCAGCCGTAAGAAATGGCCTGCAAGCTCGACCGACGCAGCCAGCGAACTCACCTCAGCGGCCTATGACGCCCTCGCCGAAGTCCTCCTAGGAGAAAAACGATGAAGAAGGCCAAGCATCTCTCTCTCGCCGTCAAGCAGCGCGCATCCAGCCCGCGCGCGTCCATGCAGCGCAGCTTCCGCGCCTCCCTGCAGCCCAACGGCGTCCTCGAAATCCTCGTGTACGAGGAAATCGGAGAGGACTTCTGGACCGGCGGCGGCGTCACCGCGCTCGGTATCAAGCAGAAGGTCGATGATGCTGGCGTGTTCAACAGTGTCGCTGTCCGCGTCAACTCGCCCGGCGGAGACGCATTCGAGGGAGTGGCGATTTACAACGTGCTGCGCTCGTTGGGCAAGCCGATCAGTGTCTTTGTGGACGGAATCGCGGCCTCTGCGGCCAGCATCATCGCCATGGCGGGCGACACCATCACGGTCGGCCACAACGCCATGATGATGATCCACAACGCATGGACGTTCTGCGCCGGGGATGCTGCCGCCATGCGCCAATGCGCGGATGTGCTCGACACGATTTCGCAGTCCATCGGCCAGACCTACGTCTCGAGAACCGGCAAGACGTGGTCCGAAGTCAAAGCCATTATGGACGCCGAAACCTGGATGGGCGCTGAGGAATGCCTTGCCCAGGGCTTTGCCACAGCCATTGCCGATCCCAGCCAGCAGGACGATGCGGCCCTGTCCCTCGCAGCCAGCTTCCGTTCACTGGCCAAGCTCAAGCGCGTTCCGGAGCGGCTGAAGCTCGCGAGCAAGGCAAATGCAGCAAAATCCGATGCGGATGGCGACGATCTCTGCGACTGCCCCTGCGATCCCTGCGTCAACGGCAACTGCGGCGACTGCAACTGCGATGGCTGTGGTTCGGATTGGTGCTCCAGCGACGATTGCGACTGCGGCGAAGCCGACGTGGACGCCTCGAATCTCAGTCAGTATGAGGCGCGGCTGAAGCTCCTGAAGGCGCCCTGAGCGGCGGCCAGAGCGGCGGCCAGAAAACAAGTTTCAGCTTCCCGGCGGCACAACTGGACGCTGCAAGGCGTCCGACCGCAGGGAAGCGAAGCGATGCGACGCGCGCCAGGGCGAGCGTAGGCAAAGCAACGAGCAAAAAGAGGGTATGACGATGATCTACGCGAAAATGCTGCGAGAGAAGCTGGTGAGTCTGTCTCTGGACATGCGCGCCATTGTGGACAAGGCCAAGGGGGAGAACAACCGTGGTCTCACGTCCGAGGAAGCCGAGAAGTTCGACAGATTAGAGGCCGACTATACGGCCACGGAAGCCAGCATCAAGCGGGCAGAGAAGGTGGACACAATCGAGGCCGATCTGGCCGCTCCGGATGCTAAGGATCGCATCATCGCGCGCCTCGAAGACGATGGCAATGGCGAGAGCACCAAGGACAAAGCTCTCCACGCCAAGGCGTTCAGCGGATACCTGCGCGGCGGCATCGAGGCGCTTGACGCCGATCAGCGGCAGTTCATGGCTCGGCGATTCATCAAGAACGCTCAGAGCACCACAACCGGAAGCCAGGGCGGCTACCTCGTGCCCACCGGCTTCAGCGACAAGCTCGAAGAGGCCCTGAAGTTCTTCGGCGGCATCGCCGGCGTCGTCGGCAGCTTCACGACGGCGACTGGGAACCCCTTCCCGTGGCCCACCCTGAACGACACGGCCAACGTCGGTGCCATCGTCGGCCAGAACACTCTGGTTGCAGAAACTGGTGAGACGTTCGGGCAGGTCAACTTCGGTTCCTATATCTTCAGCTCGCAGGCTGTGCCGATCCCGCTCGCCCTGATCGAGGACTCCGCGTTCGACATCGATGCCATGCTCACCCGGCTGCTCGGAACCCGCCTGGCCCGCATCTGGAACACCAAGATGACGGTCGGCGTCGGCACCACAGAGCCGTATGGCATCGTCACGGCTGTTGTCGCATCGGGCAACACCGTGCAGGGAGCTGTCGGCGAAACCACCTCGATCATCTACAACGACCTGGTCAACCTGGAGCACGCCGTCGATCCGGCGTATCGCAACGGAGCGAAATACATGTTCCACGATACGACGCTGAAGGTGCTCAAGCAGCTCAAGGATGCGTCCAACCGGCCTTTGTGGCAGCCCGGCCTCACTGCCGGATTCGCCACCGGAGCGCCCTCCACCATCCTCAATCACGAGTTTGTCATCAACAACGACATGCCCGTGATGGCGGCCAGCGCGGCCAGCGTGCTCTTCGGAGACATGTCGAAGTATATGACCCGTCGCGTGGGCGAGGGAACCAGCGTCCTGCGGCTCACTGAGCGCTACGCCGATTACCTGCAGGTCGGCTACATCGCCTTCCTGCGGTCGGACGGCAACCTGCTCGACGCGGGCACCCACCCCATTGCTGCGTTCCTCAACTCCGCCACCTAACCCTGGTAGGCGGCCAGCAGGCGCAACAAGCCCGCTGGCCGCCGCAGGCTGAATCCTCTTACTGGAGACGCGCATGAAAGTTCGCATCCTCATCTCGATCGCAGGCAATGCAGAACCGATGTACGATCTGCCAGACTTTTCCTTCGCTCCCGGCGAAACGCTCGATCTGCATGACACGCTGGCCCAGCACTGGATCAACGCTGGCCACGCTGAATCGGTTCAAGAATTGTCGAAAAAGGGACGGAAAGCTGCCGCCGCTGCCGCGCCCGAGCTGCTCGCCATCGTCGAAGGACAGGAGTAGCCCGTGGGACTGCGCACCCTCATCGAACCCGCGTCCGAGCCGGTATCGGCGGCCCAGTTGGCGCAGTTCCTCCGCGTCGATCAGAACGCCGACGCGGACATGATCGCCGCGCTCGGCCTCTCTGCGCGCCGCTGGTGCGAGGAATACACCAAGCGCCGCTTCATCTCGCAGACCGTCCGCCTCACGCTCGACTTCTTCCCCGGCTTCATCGATTCGCGCATCACCGGGTCGAACTTCGCCACGCCGCTCATCGGTGGTTCCACGGCTCTGCTCGCGGGCATTCGCTACGCGATCATCCTGCCCTTCCCGCCCGTCAGCTCCGTGGTCCAGCTCGCGTACATCGATGTTGAGGGCAATCCGCAGACCCTCAACCCTGCGACGCAATACGAGCAGGATCTCGTATCGCAGCCCGCGCGCCTCGCTCCCACCTTCGGCCAGGTGTGGCCAGTCGCTCGCGTCGTCACCAACGCAGTCACCGTCGATTTCGTCGCCGGATACGGTGGCAATGCGACCTTCTCGCTTGGCGTGGGCCCCGGAGCGGTCACATCCGGCTATACGTTCCTGCCCACCGACGTTGGCAGGCCGATCACCGTCGGCGCGGTGTCCACGACGGTCGCCACGGTCGATGCGGGCAGCAATGCCACCCTCGCGGCTCCGCTCACTGTGCCCTTCGTGAACGGCGCGGCCTATCTCGGCGCGCCTGTGCCGCCCAACATCTGCACCGCGATCCTCTTCCTCGCGCGCTACTGGTACGACCTGGGCAACGTCGAGGCCGCGAGCATTCCCGATGTCGTCCAATCGCTGCTTTCGCCCTACAGGGACCTGCGGATATGACAGCGAAGGGAGCCGGCATCGCCATCAACGCTTCGCGCCTGCGCCACCAGATCACCATCCAGCAGCAGACGGCCACCACCGACGCATCGGGAGCCGCGCTCGCATGGACGGTGCTGATGACGATATGGGCGGAGATCACCGTCCTGCGCGGCACCGACGCATGGCGCGGCGGCCAGTTCACCGCTCAGAAGTTCGCCCAGGTCACCATGCGCTACCAGCCTGGCATCCTGCCGGACATGCGCGTGCTCTTCGGCAGCCGGATCTTCATCGTGCAGGATTGCGTCAACGTCGAAGAGCGGAATGTGCGCCTCGAATTGCTCTGCGTCGAGCTTGACGGCCAGGCATAGATACGGAAAAAAGGAGGTTTGACATGGGAGTCCAGGATGTCGAAATCGTAGGCCTCGAAGACCTCGAACGCCGCATGACCGAGTTCGCGCCTCAATTCAACCGTGCCTGCATCCGCAGGGGCGTCGATGCTGGCGCTGCCGTGCTGGTCGGCGCCGCCAAGGGCTTCGCTCCCACGCTCAAGCCCCATACATCGACGAGCAAGCGGGAGCCAGGCGAGCTGCGCGACGCCATCGAGGCCATCCCTGATCCCGTCGATGCCAACAATCCCAGCCGCACCGGCAGCACCGTCTCGCCCACCTACACGAAGTCCGATGGCCCTGACTCGCCGGGCGTCTGGGGAAAATTCGTCGAATACGGAAGCGTCCACAATCCCCAGCCGGAGCCGTTCCTGCGTCCCGCCATCGACGGCTCCGGCATGGAGGCCATCGATGTCTGCATCGCTGAGGTCGGCGCGGCCCTGGGCATGATGGCGGAAGCACCCGCGCAGGAGGCCGCATGATCGAGGCTGGAATCGTCGCCCTCGCGCAGGCCGACGCCGGCGTCAAGGCGCTCTGCCCGGTCGGCGGCTTCTGCGCCACGCTGCCCAAGGGGGCGATCCTGCCGAGCTGGACCTATCTCGTCGTCTCGCGCGTGCCGGACTACACGCTCTCCGGCCGCAACAAGCTCACCATGACGCGCCTGCAGATCGACTGCTTCGGCCAGTCGGCAGCCGATGCCATCAACCTATCCGAGGCCATCCGCGAAGTCCTCTCCGGCTATCAGGGAACGCTCCCCGACGCCGACGCCACCGTGGTCCAGGCGGCGTTCCACACCGACACGGTTGACTTCTTCGACGATCTGGCGCGCACCAGCCGCCGCATGATCGAGTTCGAGATCCACTTCTCCCAGCCGTAAGGCTGCGATCCGATTTTATGCACCAACCATCTCAACCAATTCTCAAGGAGTCCAACCCATGCCACTTCCCAGCACCAACGTCACTCCCACCGCGGCCCAGGTAGGCTACGGCGCGGCATTCTCCGTCGGCACAGGCTTGCCGGGTGCTTATGTCTACACCCAGATCGCCGAAGTCAAAGACATCAAACCCAGCGGCTTCACCGTCGGCGAAGAGGACGTCACCACGCTCGGCTCGCCCAGCGCCACCCGCGAATTCGTTCCCACCCTGGTCGAGGGGGGCACCGTCGAGATCTCCGGCAACTACATCGCCGATACCACCCAGACGCAGCTCGAAACCCTCGCAAAAGCCCGCACCATCTTCCCGTTCCAGTTCGCGTTCCCGCTCTCCACCAGCAAGAACGTCACTCGCAGCGGCCTCTGCTTCATCACCAAGCTCGCCCCCGGAGCGGACATCGTCGCAGACAAGGCTCCGGCCTTCAACTGCACGATGCGCATCACCGGCGTCGAGACCGAGGTCATCGCCTAAAACGTAAATCGAGACATAACCCAACCGCGAGCAACAACCAGCCTGCGCCCGAAACGAAGAAAATCGAAAGGAGCACCATGCCAGAGAATCCAGTCGTCCGCGCCAAGTTCACCGTCACCCACCACGAAGTTCTCCACTACCAGAGCGGCGATCCGCACGTCACCGTACACCTGCAGCCCCGCTGCGAATCGTCCATCCCGGAGGACAAGCGCTTCGCGGCAGCCACGCCCAGCGGCGAACTCAAGATGTACATCACCAACAAGAGCGCCATCGAGCACCTCAAGCCGGGAAGGGCCTTCTACCTCGACTTCATCCCGGTGCCGGAAGGCGTCTCCCCGTACCACAGCTAGATGTGCCAACGCGGGTCCGGGTGAGCATTCCCAGACCCGCAGCACTTCTCATCACCTGGAAAGGACCGCCATGAAGAAGCCAGCCGCCAAAGAATTTGATCGTCTTGAGGCAACCGAGATGCTCGCCAAAGCCGCCAAGATCACTGTCGAGGGCCGCGAATACAAACTTGTCATCACCAATGGCTGCCTGATCGAGTTCGAGCAGCTCACCGGGATCAGCACCATTACCGAGAGCGAGAAAATCCTTCGCAACCCATCGCGCCACGCGCTCATCGCGATGTTCTATGTGCTGCTGAAGAACGCGGGCGCGAGCTACCTGCAAAGCGAGGTCGAGCAGCTCGTGACCGCGAAGAACCTGCCTCGCGTCTTCGAGACCATCGCGGCCGCATGGTCTCTATCCATGGCTCAGGAGGAGGAGCGGAATGACCCTATCGTGCCCGCGACAGCGATCAAGCCGCGCTGACGTGGGTCAATCTGTGGGCGGCGGCGCGAGTGCATGTAGGCCTTGCGTGGGAAGAGTGGATAGGAATGACGCCCGGCATGTGCTCCGAGCTGGAGCGATGCGTGCGGATGCGTTTCCGCCGCGAGGAAGCCATCGCGGGTGTCCTCGCCAGCGCCATCGCCAACTTCTCAGCGCATCCTCCCAAGAATCCTCTGGGGCCGAGCGATTTCTTCGCATCCATCGCCCCTCCGGAGCGCGAAGAAAAGCGCATGACCGGAGAGCAGATGCTGGCCGTCTTTGACCGCTGCGTCGGCGTGGAAAAGGCAGCGGGAAGACTGACAGTGACGGGTATGGTGTAATCTGGCGGGCATGGACGGCGGATCGATTGCAGTGATGGTTGTTCTTGTCCTGATCGCTTTGGCGCTGCTGGCGGCTCTCGTCAGGTCGGCTGGCGAGAGAGGTCAGCGGAATGCGGAGCGGTTCAATGATCGGGTGCCATTTTATGTCGCTCCGCGCCCGGATACTCCGCCCCCACCAGCGCATGAGCCGCTGCTCAGGCTGGCGGACCTCTGGCAGTTTCGCGCTGCCGGCATCGCGTATGAAAGTCGCAACGGGAACGTCTCGCGGAGTTCGATTGCGCGCGAGCTGAAGCCCGGCATGAGTCTTCGCCTGCGGCGGGAGCCGCAGAACGAGTTCGACCCCGATGCCATCGCCATCTATCCAGTGGAGCTGGAGGGCGGTGCCGACCTGGACATGGCTTTCGTCCCCAAGGCCGTCGCCGCTCTCATCGCCCCGCTGATGGACCGCTATGCGGTGATGGAAGCGCATGTGATGAAGGTGGTGCTCAACGGCCCGCACGACCATTTCGTGCACGTCTACGTCGAGGTGCGCATGACCGCGCCGCCAGAGCCGCTGCCGCCGAAGCCGCCCAGGGTGAGGCGGAAAAAACTCGCAGCGGACGAAACGCGGAAAGAGGTCGAAGCATGAATAAGCGGTGGTGGTTGATCGGGATCGGCGTTGCCTTGGCCGGTGTTGGCCTCTATGTCGCAGCGGAAAGCGCGAAGGAGACGCAGACTAGGGCTGGCGAGGCGAGTGTGGCTTTCCGCGCGGAGCAGGAGCGGACGAACGCCGAACTGGACGTGACAAACGATAAGTTGGAAGAGGACATCGAGCGGGACGGAAGGCAGATGGGCGAAGAGTACGGCCCTGCGGCGCGCTGGATTGTCAGTGAGCAGAAAGACGAGTTGCGGGGCAAGGTCGAGAGCCTTTCGCTTGATGGCGGCGCGCTCGTCGTGCATTGCCTGCCTGTTTTCGCGGGAGAGTTGAAACCGCCTTTCCGAATGGCTGCCAGTCAGGCCGACGGGGAGGAGGTGCGCTATAGGATCGACAATGGAAAGATTCAGCTTGCGACATTGGCTGTATCGGGCGACGCCAGCGCGCTCATTGTTCCCGAGGCCATGCTGAAAGTGTTCGCGCAATCGAAGAAGGCGGTCCTGGAGTACGAGCCGGTAGGGCAGCAAGAGGTTTTGGACCTGACCGGACTTGGCCAGGCAGAGCGCGAAGCTGGCTGTCCGCAGGCCCCGCAAGTAGCCAAGGCGAAGCCGAGAATGACGGATGATGGAAGAGTGATAAGCGATTTCAATTTGCGCTGATGCGAAGCTGAGTGCTGGATGTGAATCAGAGCCGCCCAACCGGGCGGCTTTTGTGTTTTCAAAAGGAGCAAGATCATGGGCGGAAGCAAGCGGGTAGGCTCGGCGCACATCGAATTCAGCGCGCGCACAGCCAAGGTCATCTCCGGCATGGAAGAGGCCAAGGTCGCGACGCGCAAAGCCGCGCTGCAGATGAAATCCGACATCCATGAGGCGCAGGGTTCGATCGCCGTGTTGGGTGAGGAGATTGGTGTGCATCTGCCGCGCCACGTCCAGCGTTTCGTGGCTGCGATTCCCGGCATCGCGCCCGCGCTCTCGGCCGCATTCAGCGCAGTCGCCATCATCTCGATCGGAAAAGCCATCTTCGAGGTCGGAGACAAAATCTACGACACCTTCCAGAAGGCAAAAGAGGCGCAGGCGAAGGCTGCCGAAGCAAGCTCGGCCTTCCAGCAGCAGCAGCACCTGTCGAATATGGAGCTGGCGGTCGCCAACGACAGGATCGCTTCTGCCATTGCCAAGCTGGAGAGGAAGCCGGTCAATGGCCTGAAGATGGCCATCGACGAAGCACTGCTCGAACTGGAAAAGTTCGGCAGGGAGATGGACAAAACCTTCGCCGAAATGCGCGGCCAGATCAAGGAAATGCAGGCCCCGTGGTACCAGAGGGTCACCGGCACCCAGGGCAACGGCGCTGTGCTGAAGCAGGCCGACGACTACAAGGCCGCGCTCGATGACATCAACAGGCAAGAAGAGCGCTCCATCGCGCTCGCCAGAACGCAGGCGGAGGTCGAGGCCGTCCGCAACCGGGCGATGCAGCAACGGGTCGATGCGGCTGCGAAGGCCAAAAAAGAAATCGGCGATGAAATCTCGCTGCTTCAGCAGCTCAACTCCCTCAAGGGCGCAGGGGCAGACATGGGCGATGCAACGCTGGCCCAGAATGCGCAATACCAGAACGTTCTTATCGATCTCCACCAGAAGATGGGGCCCAGCGCAAGGCTCGACCGCAACCAGGCGAGCGTCCAGCAGGGAATGCAGGTTCTATACAACGAAATCGGCAATCAGGAGCAAGGTTTTAGCGAGCGGCAGCAGAATCGAGCGCTTGAAAATCGCAAGCAGCAGGACGAAGATGCCAAGGCGATGCTGTCTCAGAAAAAGCAGGAGGCGGCTGAGGCGAAGCGCGCCCAGCAGGAGGCGGATCGACAGCAGATGGATGGATTCCGGCAGCGCCTGGAAGCGATGCGTGCTCGCGGGATGCAGAGCGTGCAGGCGGAGCACCTCTTCTGGCTGACGATGCAGGCCACGACGCGGCGCGGATCGAAGAATTGGGAGGCGACGCAGGCTCTGGCGCAAGCGGCGCAGGCCGAGTTCATGAAGTCGCTTGCCGCGCAGGACAAAGCAATGGCCGCCGAGAAAGCCAAAGCCGACGCCGGTGCCGCCAAAGTCTCCGTCATGTTCGCGGCGGAGAACGCCAAGGCGGCCGCCGAGCAGATCAGCGATGCGCAGAAGCTCCAGCAGATCCATCAGGGAACCATCGACAAGCTGGCCGAGCTGCAGATCGGCTACCAGAGGACGATGGGCACGATCAGCGACTATGTTGCGGAGCAGCGCCTGGCCGCCATCGCCGAGCGCGGGAACCGCGACGCCATGGCGGACATCGACGCGCAGCTCAGGCGCGTGCGCGCGGATGGCACCCGCGCCGTCGAGGAGCAGCGCAAGGAGATCGCCAAGTACGAGCAGGAGAAAGCCGCGCTGCAGGGCAGGATCGACATCGAGAAGATGAACACCCGGATCGCCAACTCTGAGGATTCGCTGCTCGGCGGCGTGCAGCAGCAGATGGCGC
This sequence comes from Acidobacteriota bacterium, assembly GCA_021810815.1. Taxonomy (GTDB): domain Bacteria; phylum Acidobacteriota; class Terriglobia; order Terriglobales; family Acidobacteriaceae; genus JAJZHR01. The sequence continues at coordinate 16,132 of JAJZHR010000001.1, forward strand.
AGATGGTGGCCCAGGGGCTGGACACGGCCGAGCAGCTCCGCGAAATGTTCACCTCTGTCATCGGCGGAGCCAACGAGGAGATGGCGAAGGCCATCACCGGCCAGCGGACGAGCTGGAGCAAGATGGCCGCTGGCCTCGCCAATCAGGGAGCGACCAAGGTGCTCCAGACCGGCGAGGCCGGAATCATGAAGCTCCTGCTGGGGCATGGAGCGAAGGGCAAGCGTGGCGAGAGCCGAGACAATCCGATGTATGTCAGTGAAGTCGCCTCGGCCGCCGGTGCGGCGCAAAGGGGAGCTGGCGGCCTGCTGGGCAAGCTGATGGGACATTTCGGCCTTGGCGGCGCGGCTGGACCCGCAGCTCAGCCTGCAGGCGGCTCGCAGGGAGGCGGTGCGGGGCCCATGGGCAGCTTGATGAGCGATTTCGGCCTTGGCGGCATGCAGCCGGCCGGCGGATCGCAGGATGGCATGGGCGGCCTGATGAATGGGATGTTCGGAGCCGTGACAGGGAATTCCGGCGGCAACTGGTGGAGCAATCTCGCCAGCATGTTCGTCCCCCACGCATCGGGCGGCCCCGTGTCCGCCAACACCGCCTATCTGGTGGGCGAGGGCGGCGGCCATCCGGAGGCTTTCTTCCCCGGCGTCAGCGGCACCATGGCCACCCATCATGCGCTGATGAGCGCCGTCGGCAATCGCGGCGGCAACCAGGTCCACTACCACATCGACGCGCGCGGCACCGACGCAGCCCAGGTCGAGATGCGCGTCCATCACGCCATCCGCGCGGCGCACCAGGACGCGATCCACAAAGCCGTGAAAGCGGTCCACGAAATCCACCGACGCACCGCCCACTGACACTCTCGCCTCTTCCCATCGCACCCGAAAGGAAAAACACCATGCCCCGGCTAATCGCTGCCGCCGTGACGCGCTGCGTCGCGCTCGCCATTCTTTGCTTCGTCGCTCTGCTATTCGTCTTGCTGCTGGTCTGCATCCCCGCGTACGCCCAGCACACCACGATTCTCGGCAACGAGTTCCAGGACCTCAGCGGAACGCTGATGCAGCAGGGATATCTCTGCCTCGCGCCGGTGAACGCCAACGGGCAGAGCACTGGGTTCGCGCTCACCGGCGTCGGCCAGGTCAACTCCGCCCAGCACTGCTATTCCATCGTCAACGGCTCCATAGGCACAGCCGACCAGGTCGCCGACACCTCGATGAGCACCCCTGCCGTGAAGTACGTCGTCACCATCAGCGGCGTCACGCACCAGGTTCTCTACCAGTATCCGCAGCCTATCTCGATCACAGGAGCGTCGTTCAGCTTCGACGCCTACACGCCGCCCGTCGTCGTCGCGCAGCCGCTCGGCAACATCGTCACCTACGACTCGGGTCCGCCGGCCGCTCCCTGCGCCTTTCCCGCGATCTACATCCAGTCGAACGCTACCACTGGCAACGTGTGGGCCTGCATCGGCACCACCTGGGTGCAGCAGCTCACCAATAACGCCGCGCTGCCGCTCGCTGGAGGCAACATGACCGGGCCCATAGTCCTCGCGGCTGATCCCACCAGCGCCTTGCAGGCGGCAACCAAGCAGTATGTGGACGCCAACAGCGGCACCGGAGCTGTCAAGTTTACTCCCACAGTCGCGCAGAATGTATCGCAGCCCGGCAGCACCACGCTCGGCGTCAACTCGCTGAACGCTGTGCTCCACGCGATCTACTACCAGTCGCCGGCTGGAACCGGGAACAACGGCATCGCCAACGCCTTCGCCTCGGCCGCTTGCGCCAGCGGATGCACGGTGGTTGCCGACCCCGATTATTCGAATGTGGAGTTGGCGACCTATCCGACCATCGCAGGACAACACCTGATTGATCTGCGGCAGGGTGAGAACACGCACTATCTGACAAACCCTCTTTACAGTCACTCCGGCTGCGGCGTCACATCAGGACCAGCAGCGCAGGACACAGGCCTGAACGCAGAGGAGCACTGCTACCTCATCAATGCTCTGAACGCGCGGCAGTACGGAGCAGTGAACTACGTCAAGTTCGCAGGCTTGGGTGATAGCAACGGAAACAATGCTACGACGGCGGGTAATTGGTGGGCTGCGCGGGGCTTCCAGTTTATTACCGAGTGCTGGACGGAAGGCATTTGCGATGGCACGGATATCTTCCTGAACAAGTACAGCGTCGGTGATGCGAATGGCTTCAACGTCAACGTCTGGGCCGCTGGCGGAGCGAAAGCTGTCTCCGATGAGGGAATCAAGGGCGAGACGTTTGTAGTCGGAGAACTTACTGCGTACCCTCACGCGACGATTGCAACAGGAGCAAGCTCAGGCTCTACTTTCCTTACGACAACCACACCATCAGGCGACACGCACTTCATCCCCGGCGCATATCTGGTAGACATCACGCAGGGCGGTACTTCCGGCGGAGTGGTGGCGACGGCAGTAAATGGCTTTGGTGGACCGAACTATACAGTCACTGGAGCGACTGTGCCGGTATCGACAGCATGGGGAACGCTAAGCGCGGCTTGCAATGGTCCCGGGAGCATGGCTCAGTACGCAAGTGTGAGTTGCTCGGTCACAGTAACTTCCGGCACATTCGTTGCGGGCGGAGTCTGCCTCGGCGGAGGGCCATTCTATGAGTATGCTTCACTGACCTCGCCGAGCACTCTTAGCGGAGGCCTTCAGACCTTCACGATCTCGATCCGAAATGCCTATAACACTGGCGCCGCGATGATGCAGGGAGGATTGTGTGGCCAAGGGTTGACGGATGCGAATGATACAGGATGGCGGACGACGTACCCTATCCTTGGCGCAACTGCAAATAACACAATTGTCTTCTTCGATGCCAATCGATCAGCGGATAGTATCTCGATGGAGACGCTTCCCGTGGGCACCACGCTCGCGCTCTATCCGATGGCTGAGATCATCGGCACCGGCGGCGGCGTGGCCAACACGGTGAACCTTGCGACGAACAACGTCAATTTCACAGCAAACGATGCTGTCGAGAACCCTCACCTTTCTGCTGTCAATCTAGCTGGCGTGAACACAACTATGACTCAGGTTTCGCGGTCGAACAATTCTGGATCATATATGTGGCAGACAACCTTCAACTGCGTCAAGACCTATAGCTGTAGCAATGCTACTATGTGGAATTTGTTGGTTACTGGCCAGTCAACGCCTTACACTTTCATGAATTTCTCATCATATATTCCGATATGGTTCTATTCTAATGTGGCGATGCCGCAGAGCTACATTGATGTCCACAACTCCCCTGATCCTGGAAGAGACGTACCTTTATTTAATCTTCCATACAACACCAAGTTGCTTTATAACACTGGCGGCGGACTTGAAGACACGTCAGCATTTACAGTCGATGACGTGCTCGCTGTTGCTTTTGGGAGCAATCTAGGCGGCACGACGAATATTACAGGCACGATGAATGCCTCCGGCACTAATAACATCTCCGGCACTAATAACATCTCCGGCACGACAGGCATCACGGGCAACTCCGGCACGCCTGTAAGCCTTCATGGAGCCGTGAACGAGACATCGCAGCCGAGTCTCCAGTCGCCACCGCCTGTGCTCACTTTGACGAATGTTTACACCGGAGCGGCGGGAGCATTCGCACACAGCTACTCTATAGCGGGTGTGACTGCGTCTGGCCAGACAACCCTGAACTGGCAGTCGAATAACAACTACATTCAGCCAAATTCGTCTGCAGGGAACACCATCGAAACGCTCGATGCTGCTGACTATGTGACGATCACATGCCCAACCTCAGCGCAGATGCCCGGCTTCACGTCAGCGAATGTTTTTTTGGTCACTGCGGCAGGCAGTCTGCCGCACTACCTTGGCAACTGCCCGTTTGGTGATACGTTTGTCGATAACTTTTCCGACAGCCAGAACCAGACCACAGGCGGCGTCAGCACGGGTTATTCGGTTCCCTTTGTCGGCGGCACAGTTGACCTGGATCGCCGCTACGGCAAAGGCATCGGGTGGTACGATCTGGCGAATGCCAGCAGCAGCCAGACCACTCCAGACACGCACCTGAGCAGCCCCGCAGTCGGCACTGTCAGCGTGGACGGCAGCACGGTTGGCGACGGCCAAGGAACACTGATCGCCAAGACGGCAACGCTGGCCAGTGGAACTGTGGGCGGCTCGGCGATCTGTACGGCGGCAGGTGGGGCTACTTGCCCTAGCGCTCCTGTCACGTCCGTCTTTGGTCGCACCGGGCCAGTCGTAGCTGCGGTTGGCGACTACTCAGTAGCGCAGGTGACTGGGGCAGCCGCAGCGAGTGCATTGCCTCTACGCGGGACAAGTGCAGCCTTCGCCCCAGGAGCACTTGCTGCCGGTGCCTGTGCCATTCAAACAGCCACTGCTATCGCAGGTGCAAAAACTACGATGGTGGCTCGTGTGTCGCCTGTATCTGACCCTGGAGCGGGTCTCGTATGGCAGGAGGTTTTGACTGACGGAAACGTCGCTGTGCGCCTCTGCAACGCCACGGCAGCCTCCATCACGCCAGCCAGCACAGCCTACAACATCGCGGTGATTCAGTAGCTCTGGAGCAATCATGATTCTTGGCACAGTCAATGGCGCGAGCATCGTCGCGCTTCCCAGCGATACCGACCCTCTGTGCGCCGCGCCGTCGAGCATCGAGTGGGATCCGCAGGAAGCCGTCGCCTGCACCAGTAATCCCTTCACTGGGGCCGAGCAGCTCTTCGATTGGGGCGCGAGCTGGTGGCAGGGCCAGCTCAGCTTCCGCTCGATGACGCGCTACTCGGCCGACGTGTGGCAGGCGTTCATCCTGGAGCTGCGCGGCGGCATCAACGTCTTCAGCATCGGCGATCCTCTGCGCGTCGCGCCGAAAGGCGTCCCGCTTGGCGCTCCGCTCGTCTCCGGAGCTGGCCAGGTCGGCTACTCCCTCGTCACGCGCGGTTGGCAGCCCAACAGTGTCGGCCTGCTGCTTCCCGGCGACTACTTCTCTGTGCCCATCGGCCCCGGCCCTGGGACGAGGCTCTATCGGGCGCTGGAGGCGGTGAGTTCCGACGCGAGCGGCAGCGCCACCATTAGCTTCTGGCCGCCGCTGCGGGATCAGCCAGGAGATGGAGTCGCCATCGCCACCAGCAACTGCACTGGGCTCTTCCGGCTCGCGGCTAACAAGGGCAACAAATTCAGCGTCAACGCGACCACGCTGGACGGATTCACAGGACTTGCCATCCGGGAGGCAATCTAGCGATGCCCCGCCAAGCCTCCGCCGCCATGCTCGCCGCTCTCGCCGCTCCCGTTGTTCGGTGCGCCCTGTTCGTCCAGGCGCAGTTCGCCGCATCCACGCTCAACCTCTGGAGCGGCCTGGGCAACACCGTCTGGAACGGCCAGAGCTGGAGCGGCGTCTACGGGATGCACGAGATCTCCGTCATCAGCGAGGATTCCACTGTGGAGGCGCGGGGCATCACGCTGGCGCTCTCCGGCATCCCGTCCGACCTGATCTCGGATGTGCTGGCGGAGCTGCGCGTCGGCCTTCCTGTCAGCGTATGGCTCGCCTGCTACGACGCGAGCGGCAACCTGATCGCATCGCCCATCCTCGCCTACGCGGGCCGCATCGACCAGCCCACCATCGACGACTCCGGCGAGACGTGCTCCGTCGCGATCAACGTCGAGAATGTGCTCGTGGACCTCAACCGCTCTGTCTGGCGTCGCTACTCGCCAGACGACTTGCAGATAGTCGCGCACGGCGACGCAGGCTTCCAATTCGTTCCCGGCATCCAGGAGATCACCACCTACTGGGGACGGCTGCCAGCCAACTACAACAACCGCTGAGAGGACTGCGATGACCCGACTGCCCAATTGGCAATCCGCGCTGGAGGCGCACCTGCGCGCCTCCGCCCAGGTGCGCTTCGCCTACGGCGCGATGGACTGCTGCCTCTTCGCCTGCGACGCCGTCCTCGCCATGACCGGAGAGGATCTCGCAGCCTCGTTTCGTGGCAAGTATTCCACGCGGCGCGAGGCTTCCATCGCGATACGCTCTTACTGCGGCAGTCCGCTCGTGCGCTCGCTTGCGGAGCGGATCGCGCGCGATCGCGCCATACCGGACGTGGATGTTGCTCACGCGCGGCGCGGCGACGTGGTGCTGCATGGCAGGAATCTGGGCGAATCCCTGGGCATCGTCTCGCTCGATGGCACGGAGATGATCGCGGTCGCGCAGGACGGCCTCTGGCGGCTGCCGCTATGCATGGCGAAGCGAGCATGGAGGATCGGCTAATGGCCAAGGTAGGCGAAGCGATCGGAGGAGCGGCCCTGCTCGCTGCAGGCATTGCACTCGATGTGATGACGGCGGGCACGGCGACCCCGTTCGAAGCGGCGCTCGCCAGCTTCCTCATCGGCACAGGCGCGTCCCTCGCGCTCACAGGCGTCGGCGGCCTGATCGCCGGGAATCCACAGGCGGGCCTCGCCGTCGCCAACCGCAACCCCATCCAGCAGTGGCAGTACCTCTACGGCACCTGCAAGGTGGGACCCACGATCATCTTCGAGACCACCAATTCTTCCCAAGACACCTCGAACGACAAGCAGCTCCATAGGGTGATGATTCTGTCCTGCCATTCCTGCCAGGGCAATGTCCAGTTGCGCCTCGACGGCCAGCCGGTGCCGATGACCTATCTCGGCACCGTCAACGACGCCCTGCAATACGTGAGCTACACGCCGACGCAGACCAACGTCCTCATCGGCACCATCTCGCGCAGCAACGGCCTCGCCACCATCGTGCTGGAGCAGGCGCTGCCCGGCCAGAACGGGCTGCGCCTCGCCATCACCTATGTCGGCGTCAACAGCCCCAACAACGAGTACAACGCCTTCAACGGGATCTGGATCGTCGCGCAGCCGAACGCGAACGATGCCACCACCTTCACCTTCGTCAACGGCGGACCAGACCTCGCACCCACCACCGGCCTCGGCGGCGTCGCATCCACCACCTATCCCGACTACGCAGACAAGGTCTACCTCGAAGTGCAGCTCGGCAACCAGACGCAGACCTTCCCCGGCCTGCTCGCGTCCGGAACCGGCTGGGGGCCGAAGTGCGTCTGCGCCGGATTTACCGTCGCCTACCTGCGGCTCGGATACGCGGACGAATACTTCGGCGGCGGCATCCCGCAGACCAGCTTCGTCATCGACGGCAAGAAGGACATCCTCGACCCCCGCACCAACACGCGAGGCTTCACCGACAATGCGGCACTCTGCGTCGCCGACTTCATGTCGCTGGACACCTCTGTCGGAGGCTTCGGCCTCGCCATCGGAACCAACATCCAGACGGCCCAGCTCTCGGCCGCCGCCAACATCTGCGACGAGCCGATCAACCTGGCCGCAGGGGGCACCGAGCCGCGATACACCTGCAACGCCATCGTGCCGCTCAACATGACGCGCGGAGCCATCCTCGCGCACCTGCTGGCCACCTGCGCTGGACGCCTCAGCTACCAGGGAGGCATCTACAATATCCTGCCCGGAGCGTGGGTCGGTTCCACCTTCGCGCTCACGGTGGCCGACCTCGTGGGGCCGATCCAGCTCAAGCCGCGCCTCTCCATCCGCGACACCTGCAACGGGGTCAAAGGCACCTACATCGCCGCTGCGAACGACTACCAGATGGCCGATTTTCCCATCTACATCCAGGACGCCTACCACGGCTACGCCACCGACCAGTACCTGCTGGAGGATGGAGGCGAGCGCATCTTCCGCGATGTCGCGCTCAGCGGCTGCAACTCGCCCTCGATGGCGCAGCGCCTCGCCAAGATCGAGCTGATGCGCACCCGCTACCAGGGCCGCTACACGGTGCGATGCACCATGCGCGCGTACCAGGTCGTCGCCCTCGATGTCATCACCATCACCCTCGCGAAGTACGGCTGGAGCAACAAGCTAATGGAGGTTCTGGCCTCGCGCTTCGTGCAGCACGTCTCCGGGCAGGATGGAGCGGCCGCGCTGCTGGTGGAACTCGACCTGGCAGACACAGACCCGTCCATCTACGACTGGTACATCACGGAGGAGTTGTCGCCGCAAGGCTACGCTTCGCCAGCGCAGCGAGAGACCTACTACTGTCCGGAGCCCGAGCAGCTCACGCTCTACTCTGGACCCGGAGCGACGATCAATGGCACTGTTTATCCCAGCACGATCCACACAGGAGCTGACGGAATCTCGCGTAACTCTCTCTACGCCGTGTGGCTCGCGCCGAACGACGGCTACGTGCTGCAGGGCGGCGGCTACATCGAGATCCAGTACCAGCGCGTCGGCGATGCGGCGTGGCAGACCTATGCCCGCGTGGACGCCGCATCGGTCACCTATTGCTTCATCCAGCCCGTCTCCGACGGCCTGCAATACCTAGTGCGCATCCGCGCCGTCAACTGCGCCGGCACTCCGTCTGCTTGGGTGGATGCTGGTCCTGAGACGATCAGCTCAACGCTCTCGATGATCGCGTATTCCGGCGTTCAGGCGGCCGCGAACGGCACTCTGATCGGGATCGCCAACGCCGACGGCACTGGGTCGATCCTTATCGGCGCGTTCACGGCGATGATCGGAGCGCAGACTGCCTCGTGCTCGCCCAGCCCGAGCGAAATCGACGGCCTCAACCAGGGCCAGCTTTACGAGGTGTATTACATCGATCCGTATTTCGCTGGCGGGATCATCGCTCCAGTCGCGACGCAGAACACAGCCGATTATCTCAGCAAAGCTGGTTATTTCCTTATCGGAACTGTCTACGTTCCTAGCGGGTCGCCGGTCTATCGGCCAACCACCTACAGCGATACGGGAGCGCTGCCGACGCAGACGCCCATCGCGGCGTATGGCGGCGATCTATCCACCAGCGCCGTGGTCATCGGCTATTCCCAACTTTCGTCTGGAGGTATGAAGACGTATGTCTACGGCTCCTGCACATGGTCTGGATTCGCAGCCTTCACGGCCCCGGCGGCGATGAAGTTGACCGTGCGCGCCGCCTTCACAGGAACGCTCCGATCAGGGGAGGGAGCTGTGACCGCCACCATAGCAGGAGTCACAACCACGATGGCCTCCGAGTTCACGGCGACCGACCTGGGCGCGACCTACTACACGCTCGTCGTGCCGGCGGGAACCGATCTGAGCAGCGTAAGCGTCAATGCGGCGATCTCCGGAGGCAATGTCAGCACGGCACCGCTCGGCAGATACCCCGCAACAGTCAGCATCTTCGAGATCTGGATACAGTGATTCAATCTCAGCAATTGGCCAGCATCTCTCTTTCGCCGATGCGCACTGATCCCGAGGGCTTCTTTCCTGGCTCGATGGCGAGCACAGCCTCGTATTTAACGCGGGTGCGCTGATGGGCGTAGTACTCCATCATCCGGCGGCCGACGTGCCCGGCGATGGCCTGCACCGTCTCCGGATTCACATCGTTCTCCAGCAGCCGAGTGATGCAGTGGTGGCGCAGATCGTGGGGATTCAGGCCGGGCGTTCCAGTGGCGCGGCGGAGCTTCGTCCAGCTATCGCGCAGAAACCAGCGCGACGGCGGGAGGGAAGGGTCGTAGAGGTTGCGCTTGATGCGAAACGGGAACAGGTGGTGGTCTGGCTCGCATGCCCCCAGGCGTAGCGCGCGGCTGTAGCACTGCTGCACAGCCCACTTCGCCGTTGGGTTCAGGGCGATCTTGCGCGGCCGCGAATTGTTTTTCACGGAGTCTTCAGGAATATAAATTTCAGGGATGTTTGCGTGGAGGAAGATGTGCTTCAGCCTCAGCCCTCGCAGCTCGATGCCGGCGGCCGTCGTGTTGTTCGTGATCGCGGCCACGCAATAGGCGAGATGCGCCTCTGGGTGGCGCGCCGCCGCCTTCCAAAACCTCTCCTCGTCGGCCTCCGTGAGGATCTGGCGCGGGCTCCAGCTCCGCATGGGCAGCGGGAAATAATACGGCTTGATCGGGTGCCATAGACGGCAATGCGCCAGCATTCGGCAGAGCGTTCCCAGTTCGTGGTTGATCGTGGAATGTCCGGCATGCCGCTTCCAGGGCGTCGTCTCGCCATCTTCGCACTGGACCAGGTTGTGCAGGCGGGCGACCTGGTAGGCGCGCAGATGGCCTGCCGTGATCTCGCGCATTCCGAGGCCAGCAAAGAAACGGTCAAGCGCGATCAAGTAGCCGCGCGTCGTCTCGTGCGTGCGCAGACGCAAGGCTGTGGACTGCGCGCGCCGCTCCATCCAGAGCGCGGCAGCGTCCGTGAAGAGCATCGATGCCATATCGGCGGTACCACAGTGCAGCGAGTCATTGGCTGCCGAGCAGGCAGGGCACGCGATGTGATTGGGGGAATGCTGCAGGGTAGGATCCGGCGCAAACGCGCCTTTGTCGGCATAGAACTGTGGGAGGTGCATGATCCCGCTTTCGTGAGCATCGGCAGCGTAGGAGATTCCCGGCATCGGCGTCTATGGCGCATAGGTGGGATGCGCCTCTCAACCCATTCCGGGGAGAATCAGACTAGATAATACCTTATTGGTATTTTATGTGTTGCAGAAATGACGAGCGTGATACCTTTTCCATTGTCGGGGCTCGCTGGATCGGCGTATGGTGGTGTCCATGAAGAAGACAAGATCGCAGAAGCAGCCCAGCGTCACGACGCAGGCAGTAAAGCGGAAGAAAGTAGGCCGCCCAAGGGTCGAGGAGCCAAAGGTGACAATGTCATTGCGCTTCAGCGGGGAGATGATCGCCGCTCTCGATGCGTGGGCGCAGAAAAACGGTGAAATCGGCCGGTCGAACGCGGTGCGCCAGGCGGTTGCGAAGATGGTTCGCGAGGATGGCCGCGCGGAAAGTTCTTGACAAGGGCATCCCGCGCATAGATATTTTCACAGTATCAAACGAATTGACTTTGAAACACAGTTTCTCAGAGCGCACATGTAGGAGTGGTGGGCGAGGCAGGGCTCGAACCTGCAACCACCGGCTTAGAAGGCCGGTGGTTGAAAACTGGTGTTTCAAGGCAATCTTTCTTCTTTTCAGGAGATTTGCCATGGATCACGTCCCGCCACATCTTCAAGCACCGGCCGATTTGGCCGCCGAGCAGCGCAGATGCTGCGTAGGTATCGACTATCCCGGCATCGGCTATGTTCATGCCGTTGGCTGCGGGAGCAACCGAGCGGCGCATTGCAGCGATGCTGCTCTGGCTGCGAACCGGCGCGAGGGGCTGCTGGCGCAGCTCATCTTTGCCGCGAACAACCTTGCCGAGGCCAACATTCTGCCGGGCTCTGCGCCTATATGCAGGGAGTGCTATCGGGGCGTCAGCGTAGCACGTGCGAGCCATGCCGAGAGCTGCCTGACGGGCCGGGTGCTCGATCTGATCGAGGTCCTGGTGGCGAATGATTCCATACCAACCGAACGAAAGGAGACTGCAGGAGGCGAAGAAGGACGCGCGGGAGAAGGGGTTCTTCCGCGCGGTCCGTTGAATTCTCCCGCGTGCTGCAACGGCCTCGAAACGGAGGACGGGTATCTTCACGCGTTCGAGTGCCAGCCCTTATACGAGATTTGCGAGGGCGACGTCCTCCGTAGGCTCGCCGAGATCGGCGGCGCGCGATGACGGCTGCCCGGAAGAAGCAACAGGTGGAAGAGATCGCGCTCGCGGAGCTGGCGATATCGCCGGATGAGACGCGCAGGAAGGTCGATGCCGGCGCTCTGGCGGAGCTGGCCGAATCGATCAAGCAGCAGGGCGTGCAGGAGCCGCTGCTGGTTCGCCGCGTGGAGCAGAGCTATGAAATCGTCGCCGGCCAGCGGCGGTACCTGGCGTGCAAGCTGGCCGGGCTGAAGAGCTGCCCGTGCCTGGTGCGCGAGATGAGCGACGCGCAGGCGCAGGAGGCGCGGGTGGTGAGCAATCTGCAGCGCGAGGACTTGCCTCCGCTGGAAGAGGCGATGGCGTTCTCGCATCTGCTGCTGGCGCCAGGGGCAGATATCGATACCGTGGCGGCGAAGCTTGCCAAGGAGCCCGGCTATATCATGCGGCGGCTGAAGCTGCTGGACGCGATCCAGCCTGTGCGGGATGCGTTGCTGGCGGGAGTGATCGAGATTGGGCATGCGCTGGAGCTTGCTCGTCAGGGCGAAGAGACGCAGGCATCGTTGCTCGAATGGCTGAATGTCGGCTGGAGACGCGAACGCGAGGAGGACCCCGACGATGACGATGACGATGACGATGACGAGGACGACGAAGTCGAAGATCCTTTCCGCATGGAGGTAGTTGTCGAGATTGCATCGCCGTTCCGGCATCGCACGCTCACCTCGGTTGCTTCGCTGAGAATGCATATCGGCACACACAAGCTGAGGAGCCTGGGCGACGCTCCGTTCCCGCTCGATGCGCCTCTTCCGCCGATCACGTGCGTCGACTGCCCGAAGCGGTCCGGGAACTCGGCGCTGCTGTTCGACGATTGCGCGAAGGACACCTGCACGGATCGCATTTGCTTAGACTCCAAGCTCAAGGTTTGGGTGAAGAGCGAGTTGGAAGCGGCCGATCGCGAAAAGCGGAAGCTGCTGATGCTTTCGAGCGGTGGAAATGCGGCTGCTGTTTCTTCCTGGCGCGTGAGCGTGCTGAAGGGTGACGCCGCATGCGAGTGCGCAGAAGAGGCCATCTGGATCGACGGCGAGCGGATGGGCCATCGCGTCCTGATCTGCCGCGAGGAGTCATGCGCGAAGCATGGAAGAGGTCGATTCTCCGGAGGCAGTGCCGTCAAGGCTGATCCCGCGAAAGCGAAGCGCGAGCGCGAGGCGCTGCTGGCCAAGGTGAAGGCGGAGAAGCTGTATCGCGAGATGCTGTTCACAACTCTGGCGAAGGCTCCAATCTCCCTATATGCGCCATCGCTTGACGCCGAGATATGCGACTACGCGATTGGGCGCGCGAACACGCGGTACCCCGCGAAGGTGGCTGCCGCGCTTGGATGGAGCGAGGACTTCTTCTCGTGGAAGGGCCATGGCGAGCGCAAGAAGAAGCTGGCGGCGATGATGCCGGGAGCGATGGCTCGCGCCGCGCTGCTGGTGATCTATTCCGGCGAGCTGGCGGTGCATGAAGACAACATCGGGAAGCCTGAGGACCTGGAGCGGCTGGCCGGGCTGCTGAAGGTCGATGTGAAGAAGGTTCGCTCCGATGCCGTGCTGGCCGGAACTGATGCGAAGAAGCCTACAGAGAAGCCAGCGGCTTTCGAGGCGAAGGAGCGGGACCAGAAGATTGCCGCCCAGACTGCCAAGGATGTAGCTGCGCGAATTCCTTCCAAGGCTTCGAAGAAGTCTGCGAAGAAATCCGTCGATGAGGCCGCCGCAAAGAAGGCGAGGGCCGCTCGAAGCAGGGCGTGAGCAAGCATGCAAAGAAGTCACCGAAGAAGGCAGCGAAGAAGAGTGTGTCGAAAGGGAGGAAGCCATGAAGAGTTGCGCGTGCGGTTGCGGCGAGGAGTTGTCGGAGGAGTCGAAGTGGAGCTATAAGCGCGGTCACAGGCCTGCCGGGGGGGGGCAAACGCGAAGCCGCTGCGCCGGATGTCGATGATGGAGCGGAAGAGTCGGCCGCTCTGGTTGTCCTCGAATTGAGCGAGGAGCAGATTGTCCGCATCTGGGAGATGTTGCCGCTGCCTGAGAAGGCTTTGGCGATCCAGGAGGCGTTGCGGGCAAGCCGTTAGCTGGATCCGCGAGAGGGAGGTATCGCATGGTTGCGAGCGAAGAGAGATGCAGGTTTTGCGGCTGCACGCGGGGCGATCCGTGCCGCGTGCCGCCGTACAACGAGGGCGACGAATGCGCGTGGCTGCCGCAGGCGGCTGGGAATGTCTGCTCGGCTCCGCAGTGCGCTCTGCGGTGGGGCGATGAGGAGAGGGTGCAAGCGAAACGCCGGGCGGACGCTAGGCAGAAGAAGCGCGCTCCGTGGCAGGTGCATGCGTTGATTCAGCAGGAGAGGCGCGAGCGGCGGAAGGCGAGCCGCTTGCGGGCCAAAGCGGCGGGAGCCGGAAAGAAGGTCGCATGATGACGAGCGTTGGGATTGTATTGAGGAGATGCGCGTGCGGGCGCGTCAGCGCGGGAGAGCGGTGCAGGCGGTGCGCGGAGGAGGTTGCCGAGCTGGAGTCGATCGCGGCCCTGGAGTCGGCCGCAGCGCAGAGGGAGTTGGAGAGCCTTCTTCCCTGGCCGACGCGGATGAGGCGGATCGCGGGGCGAGCACTGCGCTGGCTGTGGATCCCGATGTTGGCATTCGCCCTCATCGTGCTGCTGTGGCTGGGGGCGTCGCTGATGGCGGCGGTAGTGGAGCTGCAGGCCGCAGCGCGCTGAGGCGAGAGGAGCATGGCCAGTGTGAAGCAAGGGGGAAACGAAATGGATTCCATGAACGACGAAACAATCACAGTGAGCATAGGGAACGTTGCCGACGGTGCCATGGTCGTAGCGTTCGAGCGCGCCTTGAACGAGGTGCTGAAAAACATCGCCGACCCGAACACGCCGGCCACGCAGTCCCGGAGCATCGTTCTTCGATTGAAGATCAAGCCGAAGGATGACCGCGTGCAGCTCTCGACTGAGTTCACGTGCGAGTCGAAGCTGGCGTCGATCACGCCGAACCAGTCGCGCATGTTCCTGGGCCGCGACAAAGAGGGCGCGCTGTATGCGCTGCTCGGCGACCCGCGCCAGCTCAACATCTTCACGCCGCCAAAGCCCGTCTCAGTGCCCGAGCCGATCCAGTTCAAGCGGTAAAGCGCTGTCCAACTTTTGAAGTTCAACCGCCGCCGACACGCGGCAGAAAAGAGCCAGTCTTCCATGATCGAGAAAATGCAGGACTATTTGCTTGGCTTGCTGAAGCCGAAGCATCCGATTGTCCACGCTGTCGATGGCCACAACTACGCGGTGAGGGCGGATGGAACGCTCGGCGAGCTTGTTCGCAAGCCCGCGCCGATCGCGAAGCCTACGCTCGATGTCTCCACGCTGACGGGATTCGTCGATGCTTACCGGGTACGCATCGACGAGTTTCCGGCGGAGCACGCGATCCATGTCGTGGATCACCGCACGGTCGAGCTGAAGTCGATGCACGGGGACGAGTTCGGGCGGCGCCACGTCTGGCTCAGCGCGACCTGCGCGGAGGTGTCCCTGTTTCCGTTCGGCGAATTCATCACTCCAGAGAAGTTCATCATGGGCCTGCACGATGGCTTCCTTTGCACGGAGGACATTCTCAAACTGCAGCGCCTGGCGTCCAGCCTATCCGCGGACAACTCGGTGGCGACCAGCGATGACGGCCTCAGCCAGAAGGTGACCGTCAACCTGGGCGCGGTGTCGAAGCAGTCCATCGACCTGCCAACGCGGATTCCGCTCGCCCCTTACAGGACGTTCCGCGAGGTCGATCCGTGCTTCAACGAATTCATGGTGAGGCTACGCGGCGCTAAGGATAGTGTGCCGGCGATTGCGCTGATCGAAGTGAGCGGAGGCAAGTGGAAGTCCGACACGGTTCTACAGGTGGCCCAATGGCTGCGGCGCGAACTGAAGGATGTACCCGTCATCGCCTGAGGCGTCGGGAAGGGGCCGCATCTGTGGGCGGAAACACCCAGGATGCGCCCCGGTATTCCTATGCGCGACACCTACGGCCCGGCCAAATGGGTCGCGCACGGATACTGGCGAAATTGGCAACTGTGGCCCATCGACACGGCGCGGGAGGATCGGCCGCGGGATGCGCGAGTCGGGACATGAGGCAACAGCGGCGCGACGCGGCAGAAGGTTCGATGGCAAGTGGAACTTTGCGACTGAAGACCTCGCTTGCACGGACGGCCATGTCGATGATGAGCCAGACCTGTACTGGGTGGTCAAGAAGGCGGCCGGTGCGCTGCTTGATGGCCGGGAGTGGAAGGAGTTCCCGGTCGAGCATCGGTAGCGATCTAGAGCACCAATTCCAGAATAAGTTGCAGGACGATGGGGCGCTGGCCGAGCTGGCCGGGCGTGGGCAGAGTTGCGCGGGAACGGTTTGGGGCAGGGAAAGGGATTGCAGCGATGAGCGCCAGAGCGAGTGCTTACATGAAGGGGATGACCGTGTGCCCGGGCGGCGAGCTGATTTCGCCGCGCGAGAAGCTGGTCGGGATGGTGCTTGCGGACTCGCACCAGGACCGCGCGGGCAGGTTCACGTATCCGGCGGTGGAGACGATCGCGGAAGAGTCGATGTGCGACAAGCGGAGCTGCCAGCGATACCTGGCGGCGCTGGAGCGCAAGGGTGTGATCGCGCGGATGCGGCCGGAGAGTCAGGGAAGGTCGCAGCGGGTTTTCTACTTCTTCGTCGAGCTGGACGCTCTGCCGAAAGGGTGGCAGGATGCCACCCTTTCCGAGGGTGCGGCTGGCAGGGAAAAGGGTGACACGGTGCCACCCTTTTCGCAGGCGGAAAGGGTGGCAGAAAGGGTGGCAGAAAGGGTGGCAGAAGGGTGGCAGAAGGGTGACAAAAAACGCGCTGCCCATCTAGGTACGCGCGCGCGGGAACAAGAACTAGAACAAAAGCAAGTACAACCACACCCCCTACCCCCGCAAGCGGGGGAATGCGCTACGGCGGAGGGACGCGGGTTGAGGCTGGAGCCGAAGCGAGTTGCGAAACCAGAGCCGAAGCGCGAAGCCATGCCAGAGAAGCTCGAAGCGAAGCTGGAGCCAAGCGCGAGTCAGGAACAGGAGGCGAGCGCGAATGCGAAGACGGCGCTGGAGCGGGCCATCGATGCGGCGGTGCAGCAGGTGATGCGCGGTTTGTCGCTGGTTTCGTCGGATCGGCGGATGGCGCGCAAGCTGCGCGAGGCCGTGGTGCTGGAGGCGGACAATGGCGAGTCGCCGCCGACGGTGGCGCTGGCGATGGTGGCGGCGTGGCAGCACCAGGCCGAGGCTTCCCGCTACCTGCGCTGCAAGTACGGTCCGGCGAAGTTCTTCGCGCTGGGCATCTGGAAGGACGAGAACCGGTGGCACTGGGACGAGGACCTGCTGCGGAGAGCGGCAGAGGCGAGGCTGGGCACATGAGGCCGCGCAGTGGGCGGCCGTGGATGGAGTCGCAAATGCTTTTCAACGAGGAGGCGCAATGGATGAGTCGAAGGCCAACGGGATTGTGAAGATGCTGCGCGGAGCCGAGCGAAACTGCGAAAAAGCTGGGCGCGGCAATCCGGAGACGGCAGTGATCGCGAGGATGCTGGTGCAGGAGGCCATCCTGGAATTGGGCGGAGAGATCGCGACTCCACGGCTTCTGGAGCGCATCGAGGCTGTTTTGCGAGGAGGCGCGCAATGAAGTTCGCGCTCACTGAACAGGATGCGAAGATGATGCGCGACATGGGCCTCCGTGTCAGGAGGCTTCGTCGAGAGCGGGGGATGTCGATCACGGAGCTGGCTGATGCTTCCCGCGTGAGCAGATTCAACCTCTACCATGTGGAACGTGGGAGCAGCAATTGCGGTGTTGTGATCGCAGCGAGGCTGGCAACCGGCCTTGGCGTGGGGATGGAGCTGCTCTTCGATGGAGAAACAAGCGAATTTGAATGTGCAAGGAAATCAACACGGCGAAAAAAATCGCCGGGTGTTGTGGCGCGCAGGGCGGCTCGGGAATCTGAGAGCGGCAATCGCATCAATGCCCTGCTGGCATTGGCTGA
>JAJZHR010000074.1 GCA_021810815.1 Acidobacteriota bacterium
GAACGACGTTCTCGACGAGGCCGTAGCCCAGCTCCGCGCCATCGTCCTCCTGGAGCGACTGCGCCACGGCGGCCACCAGCCCCAGGGAACTCCCCATGACCACGCCCAATGGGAAAAGATCGCAGCCCGCTGCCGAACCAATCCCCCCGCCGAGCGGCTCCAGCAAGCCATCAACAACTTCAAAAGCTTCGCGAAGCCGACCCCGCAATAGCGAGCCTCCGGCACAACAAGTCGTCATCGGCAGTGAAGTGGAGGAATTCGATCGGTCTTGGACTCTGCCGGGTGCCGGGTGCCCCATTCATCGCAGTTTTATCGCGATGAGTGGGCAAGCCAACCACTCACGGTGCGCTTAGCCTTTGCTGTTGTCCGCTCTTCTGATTGCCTTCAGAGACGACTCCGTCCGGTTGTCACCTGTAAGCGACTCTTCCTGGTTGTCATCCCGCAGCGAAGCGAAGGGATCTGCTTCTTCTCTTGCTGTTGCTGTTGCCGCTGCCCGCGCTCGTTGCGCTGCCGGGTGCCCATTCAGGAGCTTCGCCGCCAACGTTCTACTCGGAGTCCCGGCTCTCCCGAACCAGTTCCAGAAACGCCGCATGAACCCGGGCATCGCTCGACAGCTCCGGATGAAACGTAGCCGCCATCAGGTTGCCTTCGCGCACCAGGGTAGGGAAGCCGTCGCGCTCGGCCAGCACTTCCACCTTGTCGCCAACGCTCACAATGCGCGGCGCGCGAATGAAGACCATCTCCAGAGGGCCGCCGGGCAGCTTCGTCTCTTCCACCAGAATCGACGAATCGTTCTGCCGCCCATACGCATTGCGTTCCACCACAGCGTCCAGCACGGCAAGGCTCCGCTGCGCCGGGTTCCGCACGTCCTTCGCCAGCAGGATGCATCCAGCGCAGGTCCCAAACGTCGGCTTGGTCCGCGCAAACTCCTGAAGGCTCTCAAAAAATCCAGACCGCTCCAGAAACTTCAGCATCGTGGTGGACTCGCCCCCGGGCAGAATCAGACCATCCAGACCCTCAAGTTGCTCCGGCTTCCGCACCAGCAATGCCTCGCCCCCCGCAGCCTCAATCGCCGCAGCATGAGCCGCAAAATCACCCTGCACAGCAAGCACACCGATGCGAAGCTTCGTCTGTGATTCAGTCAATTGCAACGATCCCTTGAATGTCCTGGCTGAAGCCCTAATTCCTGCCAAATCTTATCCTGAAAGTCCTGGCTGATAGCTGATAGCTGATAGCTGATAGCTGGTAGCTGACAACTGACAACTGATACGCCAACAAGCCTTCGCTCAAAGCTCAAAGCTGTCACGCTAAAGCCTTCCTCCCCCAGCCAAACCAGCCCCAGGCAACCCAATCCGAAAGCGGCCTTTGCCTCTGCGCCGAAGGCGCAGAGGCCCGTGCGGCCAGCACTACCAGCCGCGAATTTGCAGGAGCTGCGACTCTTCCAGACCGGCTGCGGCCAGGCCCTTCATTGTCCCGGTCACCTGCTCCGCGGCCTCGGCCAGAATCTTCGGATCGTCGAAATGCGTTGTGGCGAGAACGATGGCCTTGGCGCGCGAAACAGCCTCAGCGCGCTCCTTCGGATCATTCTCGACGTCCAGGGGAGTGGCGCGCTCCTTCATGAAGATGCCCGAGCCGACAAAGACTGCCTCTGCTCCAAGCTGCATCATCAGCGCAGCGTCGGCGGGCGTCGCAATGCCGCCAGCGGAGAAGTTCGGCACCGGCAGCTTGCCCGCCTTCGCCACCATGCGGATCAGCTCGTACGGAGCCTGGTGCACCTTCGCCGCGTTGTAGAGTTCCTCTTCGCCAAGCACGGTCAGGCCCTTCATCTCGCGAACGATCTGGCGCATATGCTGCACCGCGTGGACCACGTCGCCCGTGCCCGCTTCGCCCTTGGTGCGGATCATGGCCGCGCCCTCTGCAATGCGCCGCAGAGCCTCTCCCAGGTTGCGCGCTCCGCAGACGAAAGGCGTCTTGAAGGCGTGCTTGTCGATGTGGTGCACTTCGTCGGCAGGTGTCAGAACTTCGCTCTCGTCGATGAAGTCCACGCCCAGCTCCTGCAGAATCTGCGCCTCTGCGAAGTGGCCGATGCGCGCCTTCGCCATCACCGGGATGGACACAGCCGCGATGATTTCCTTGATCAGCTTCGGGTTGGCCATGCGGGCAACGCCGCCTTCGGCGCGGATCATCGCCGGCACGCGCTCCAGAGCCATCACCGACGTCGCTCCAGACTCCTCGGCGATCCGCGCCTGCTCGACGTTCATCACGTCCATGATGACGCCGCCCTTCAGCATCTCGGCCAGTCCGATGTTCAGCCGCAAACCGTGCTCCGCTTTTCCTGCGCCGTTGTTGCTGTGCGTCTTCGCCATGGTGTATCTCCTTGCTGGGTGAAAAGAACTCGGTGAAAAATTATCCGGTCCAAGACTCGTAATTATCCGATCCAAGACTCCGTTTTGTTAAGGGCACGGCTTCAGCCGTGCCGTAGGGCGCTCATATTTCGTGGGGCTTTAGCCCCTGAGGTACGCACTCTCCAAACCAGCCCGCACCAGATTCAGGCCAGTCCGGCAGCCGCATTTCGATAGAAGTCCGTGCCTGAAAAAGGCGCATGCGCACCTTCAAAATCGGGCGCGCCTCAAACCTCAAGTATAGCGGCTTTCCGCCCGCTCATTCCCGCCGCGTCCAGCTCCAGGATTGCGGCTCACTTCAATTTGGCGGGAGGAATTTTCGCGCCCTGCTTTCCACCATTCATCTTGGCAAACATCGCCACCGGATCGATCGCAATGAAGAGCCCCGTCCCGCGAGCCAGCACCTGTCCCTCCGCGTCCCGAATCTCGGCTCGATTCGTGTGCTTGCGGCCCTCGATGCCGACGGAAGTTCCCACCACCGTCAGCGCCTGCCGCAGAGGAACCGGACGCAGGTACTCCACCTCCATGTGCCGCGTCAGCGCCACCACATCCTTCAGCTTGTTCACCTTGCCCATCGCCTCGTCCAGCAGCGTAGCGATGATGCCTCCGTGGATGTGCCCAGGCGGCCCCTCAAACCTCCGTGTCAACCGGAACCGCGCCGTCGCCGTCCCCGCCTCCGCGTCCAGCACGAACCGAAGATGCAGACCATTCGGATTCGCCGGCCCGCAACCGAAGCAATGGTTCTGCCCGCCCCCGAGCACGTTGCTCAGGGAAGCCGTCGAGTGTCCGTGCCCGCGTTTTGCTTTCGCCGTTGTCATGAACTATCTACTGGAACACGCCACGCCTGGTGAAGGAAAGCGGCCGCCGTGCCGCAACCGTCCATTCACCGTGATCTCACCGTGCATTTACCGTGCATTTCACCGTGATTTCACCGTGAAATCACCGGTGAAATCACGGTCGAAAACACGGTGGAATCCACGTTTGCACCGCTCAAAATCACGCCGATCCGCCGTCCCCGCATCCGCTCCTTTTCCTGCAAAGCCCCCGCCAGAGAAGCCGCCGCAGCACCTTCTGCGACGTTGTGGGTGTCGTAATAAAGCGCTGCCATCGCCCCCGCAACCTCGTCTTCCGTCACTCTCACAATGCGGTCAACACCCTTTAGAATGTGCGACAAAGCGTCGTTGTTCGGCGTCCGGCAAGCGAGCCCGTCGGCCAGAATCGTGGTCGCCGCATGGGACACCGGCTCCCCCTTGGCGAACGAAAGCGCATAGGCCGGAGCGTCCGCTGAAACCACCCCCACCACGCGCGTCTTCAACCCCAGTGCCTGCCGCGCCGCCAGCATTCCGCAAATCCCGGAGCCCATGCCCACCGGCACATACACCGTATCCATCTCCGGGGCAAGTCTAAGGAATTCAATGGCATACGTCCCTACCCCACGCACCAGCAGAGGGTGAAACGAGGGCATCCGGTGCAGCCCCATGCTCTCCGCAAGAGCATCCGCATGCTCGCACGCCGCCTGGAAGTCGTGGCCATATTCCACCAATTCCACGCCAAAGGCCCGCATTGCGCTGTTTTTCTCGTCGCTGTTGCCGAGAGGAACCACCACGGTCGCCGCAATGCCATAGTGCTTCGCAGCGTAACCCACAGATTGCCCATGGTTTCCGCGCGTAGCGCTCACCACTCCCCTGGTCTCAGGGTGACGGCGCATCAAGTCGTCCATGTACACCAGGCCGCCGCGAATCTTGAATGCTCCCACCGGCGTATGGTTCTCATGCTTCACCCAAACCTCCGCTCCCATCCGCGCATTCAGCAGCGGCCAGGTGTACTGCGGTGTTGGAGGCATGTGCTTCTGGACAAGAGCTGCGGCAGACTCCAGCTCGGCGAGCGATGGCAGATCGAAAGGCATGTCTTCAATGCTAAGGCATTTGCGCAAGGATGGCCTGTGTGCCGCGCCGCGTCACCGTCTCGTTGTAGTACAGAACGCGCCCGCCGGCGAAATGCCGCAGCAGCTCCTGCCTCTCCAGCAGAAAGTTCGGGTCCCGAGGTCTGCTTTGGGAAAGCGTCAGATGATCCAGCGTGTGCGTCTTGTAGAACACCAGACCGCCAGGCCGCAACGCCTTGCGAATGGCAGGGAAGAGCGCGCGGTCGAGATACTGGACCACCATGATGAAGTCGTAGGAATTCTCCGGCGAAGCAGCGGCGCGCGTAAGCGTCTCCATCCCTGTCTCGTTCAGGACTTCCAGCGGAACGCCAGCCTCCTTCGCGTGGAGGACGGCTATGCGCGTTGCTTCGTCCGAGAAGTCGGCCAGTGTCATGCGCCAGCCCTGCTTGGCCAGCCAGATCGCATGGCGCCCTGCGCCTCCGGCAAGATCCAGCCCGCGACCGCCCTCAGGAAACAGTGGACCGATGAACTCCTCGTGCAGATGGAGCAGAAGTGGATCGGGATCAAGTGCGGTGTGCTCGCCAGCGCGGTAGCGTTCGTTCCAATGCGCGCGTCGGTCGATATCGGTGGAATCCAGTTGCATGAGGCTCCTGAGAAGTGCTGCTTGCTCCAATGATAAAGGCAGCGACGCAGCGTGCCATTGGCGGCGGCTCACCCACTCTGCTCTTGCAGATGGACCGCGATCCCTCGCTTGGCGGATGGATCGCAATTCCTTCCGCGCAATTTCTCTGGATCGAATGCTACCGTGCGGTCACCGTGAGATTCAGCGTAACTGTCTGCGTGATCTGCAGGCCATTGGTCGAGGTAGCGGTAACCAGATACGGATAGGTTCCAGGAGCGGCATAGGTGAGGTTTGGATTGCCCGCGCTGCCGCAGCCTTGCGTGCTGATGGCCGCAGCCGCTGAGAGCAGCAGCCAGACCAACAGTCTCGGCAGCTTTCCTGCCCTGGAGCGCCGGATGCCGCCGAGGAACGCGAGTCCCAGCGGAAGCATCAGAGCGAGCAACGTCTTGCTGCCCCAACGGTCTGCGAATCCTGTGGAAGGATCTGGCCCCACAGATGTTCCCGGCTGTGTTAGAGCTGTCTGTGTCCCGGTGACGGTGTTGATAGTGATCGTCGTTGTGACTGGCCCGCTGGAGAGAGCGACGCTGGGGGCGAGCACCGAGCAGAAAGCCGCAGGGACGCTTGCCTGTGGAGAGCAGCCGAGAGCGACCACCCCCTGGTATCCGCCAGTCGGCGCAAGGATAAGTGTGTACGTCGCCGCCTGCCCCTGCTGCACGGTTGCACTGAGCGAAGAGCCGGACGCAGTGGCCATTGAGAACGAACCCGTCTGCAGACCGGTTCCAATCAGAGGCACGGTCATGGGCGAGGCTGGGTCGCTGCTGCTGACGGTGAGGGAAGCGGTGCGCGCGCCGACAGCAGTGGGCGTGAAGGTGACCCCGAGCAGGCAGCTTGCTCTGGCAGCGATGGTCGCCGACGGGCATCCGGTCGTCACAACGAAGTCGCTGGTTGCGACGATGCTCGCCTGCAGAGCGCTCACGGGTGCTGTTCCGTTGTTGATCAGCGCGAGCGTGAGAGCGGCGGACTGACCGAGAGGAACCGCGCCGAAGTTGAGCGAGGCCGCGCCGAGCTGTAATTGCGATTGCGCTCCGGTGCCCGTCAACGGAACTGCGAGCGGCTGCGATGTGGCCGAGTTGGCGATGCTGAGCGTTCCTGCGAGTGCTCCCGATTGCGTGGGGGAGAACGAGACCTGCAGCGTGCAAATAGCTCCTGCTGCGAGCGCGGCTCCGCTGGCAGGGCAGTTTCCTGTTTCCGAGTAGTCGCCGGTGATGCTGATTGCACCAAGCGTGATCTGACTGCTGCTGGTGTTGGTGAGTACGACGGGCAAGTGCGTTGTCGCGCCCGTGGTGACTGCTCCGAAGCTCAGGCGAGCGGGCGCAATTGAAATGGCCGCTGGCTGCGCCGTTCCCAGAAGGCTGACGAATTCCAGCGCGGTGCTGCTGTCCGACTCGATCTCCACCGCGCCGATTCGCTGCCCTGAGGTCTGCGGCGAAAAGGCGACGGTGAAGGAGCAGCTTTGCGCAGGGGCGAGGGCCGTGACGCAGTCGCCGTTGTTCACAGAGAAATCCGGCGTTGTGGCGGGTGCCACCGGGCTGGCCTGCAACGCCGCGATGTGGATGGTCGTGGTTCCCGTGTTGGCAATGGTCACCGTCTGCGCCGCCGTGCTGTTGCCAACGGAGACCGCCGGAAACACGAGCGAACTTTGCGACAGGTTGAAGCTGATGAGTTCGCCGCTATTGCTTGGCGTTTGCGCGGGGGCTGCTTGCGCCAGCCCGACCAGATCCAGAATGTCCGGACCGCTGACCGAGTCGCTCTCGATCACCACTGTCCCCGTCTGCTGCATGGCCGTGGGAGGCGTGGTTCCGGTGGCGTACTGGTAGAGGGGCGAGTAGGTGATGGTGACAGCGCAGGACGCTCCAGCAGCGAGAGTTGCCGCGCAGTTGCTGGTGGAAATGAACGGAAATTCGCTGGTGATCCGCCGGATGTTCAGCGGTCCTGCGCCGTTGCTGGTCAGCGTGAGGATCTTCTTCGAGGTTTGTCCCGATACGACGGTTCCGAAGTCTGTGGCTGCCGCACCGGGCGCGGCTCCGCTGATGGAAAGCGAGCTTCCTCCCTGGCCATAGCCTTGCAGGTACAGGATGCCGTCCAGGGTTCCGCTGTTGTCGCCTGGGTCGCCGCGCACCAGGAGAGAGCCTGTGGCTGCGCCGTTGGTGAGTGGTAGAAACTCGACCGAGAACTGGCAGCTTGCCTGCGGAGCGAGAGCAGCGCAGGGCGCGCTGGCGAGGGCGAATTGCCGAGGGAAGTCCAGCGTGAGAGTGACGGCCTTCGACGTGAGATTGGTGATGGTGTAGCTGCGAACGCTGCCGGCAGTCATTGCGGAGACAGGGCCGTAGTCCATCGCGGCAGGAGTGATGGACAGGCCAGCATCCTCTGCGCTGTACGCACCGTTTAGAGCCACCGAGTAAGTCGCGAGCGTGGATGGGCCGCCGCCTGCTCCCGGCGTGGTCACCGGGATTTGCAGCGTGTCCGTGACCAGTGAACTACCCGGCGCGTACGCCACCTGGATCGTGCAACTGCTGGCCGCGCCTGCGTTCGGCGGCAGGGTTCCACACTGGCTGGTCGCTTTGAAGGAAGGCGTTCCGGCAGTGGGCGTTCCTACCTGCTCGTTTGCGGCAGAGGTATTCGTCACGGTCACGGTCTGGGTGATGGCGCTTGCGCTGGCAATGTTGCTGAAGGTCAGCGAGGTGGGGCTGAGCGCGATGCCCGGGTCTGCTCCGCCGTAGCCGCTCAGAGCGGAGATCAGCGCCGTCTGGCCTGCTGTCAGCGTCCCGTCCCGAGGGCCCTGCGCGGTCGGCGTGAACGTCAAAGCGAGGCTGCAACTCTCTCCCGCGCCCAGGGATGCGGCGCAGGTGGTGCTGGTCAGGCTGAAATCTCCGGTGAGTGCAGGCGCGCTGAGGGCGACCGGTTGTGCCGCTCCGTTGGTGATGGTGAAGCTCTGCGTCCCGCTGACGGAATGCAGGGCGACCGGGCCGAAATCTGCGGAAGCGGGCGACAGATACGGTCCGTTCAGCGTCAGCCCGACGCCGCTCAAAGCGAGCACATAAGGATTGCCGCCACTGGTGGTCGAGATTTGCAGTGTACCGGACAGGAGCCCCTCTGCCGATGGCGTGAACTGCACTCCGATCCAGCAGTTCGCGCAACTGCTGGCAATGCTGGGCTGAAAGTCGTCGGCTGAGGGTTGGCCATGACCGTAGCCCTGCTCCTCCACCAGCACCACTTCGAAATCCGTGCTGGCGGTGGCCGTGAGGGACGTGAAGGGCTGGCTCAGCTTGATCCACTGAACTTTCGGTTCATCCACGGGAACGCTGCCGAAGTCGAGAGATCCGTTGTCCGCTGGAGCGATGGCCGTCCCTGTGCCGGAGAGGGCGACGTTGATCGCGCTTCCGCCGCCTGCGGTCACACTCAGCAGTCCCTGGCGCAATCCCGCCTGAGAAGGAGCGAACGTGACCGCTGCCGTGCAGCTTCCACCCCCAGCTAGCGACGCGGGGCAGGTGGTGGTGTAGCTGAAGTCTCCGGTGGCCGCCAGCGCAAGCGTGAACGCGTTGCTGCCCGTGTTCGTGATGAGCACTTGCTGCGT
>JAJZHR010000075.1 GCA_021810815.1 Acidobacteriota bacterium
GCATCCGGAGCCTCACACCATCGCAGAACTGGTCGGTTATGATGGGAGTCGTCTTCAGAGAGGCACCATCGCCATGAGCACCATTCTCTACGAGCAGGCCAGCAGGATCATCGAGGCAGTGATCGCCCAGGTGGAGCAGCTCCCCACCAACCGCCGCGCCGTTGCAGCCGTCGTCGACTCCCACGGCGACCTGATCGCCTTCGCCCGCATGGACGGCGCTCCTCTCTCCTCCATCAACATCGCCATGAACAAGGCCTACACTGCGGCCCGCTCAGAGAAGACCACGCAGAAGATCGGCAAGGACGTCCGCCACCCCGAAACCGGCTTCGACATCCGCTACTTCAGCGACCCGCGTTTTGTAGGCTGGGGTGGCGGAGTTCCCGTCCGCCGCGACGGCAAGGTCGTCGGAGCCATCGGCGTCAGCGGCCTGGTGGAGGACGACGACGTCCGCCTCGCTACCTGGGCCGCAGAACAACTCGCAATCTCCAGCTAGAGTTCTTCCCTCCAGTCTGACTCACCTGGGCAACCCTGCGCCCCCAGCGTCCTGCTCGTTGACCGCACGATTTCCATCGCCCCGGCGCGCCCCCAAATCGCGCTGCAACCTCCCCTGCGTTGCAATTTTCGCGCGATGGCGCGTCTCCCGCTCAAACCCTGCAGCGCCCCGAATCATCTCACTATGCGCAGGCGGCTCTGCCAGATGCCGCCGTGTCCCGAGCCGGCTGCTGGCTTACTTAGAGGATGGCTTCAGCGTCTCTACTGGGTCAACATCTCTTGCGGTGACCAACCGCATTGGGGATTCTCTGTGCAACTTTTCCGCAGTTTCAGGCACCCTCGTACCCGGAGTTTCCAACCGCTCCTCTGTGCTCTGGTCGGAATTTTCTTCGCCATGGCCACTCGCAGCAGCCACGCCTCGCTGACAGTGCTGGTCGGCGAACCCTTCGGAAGATTTGGAGCCTTCCTGCCCGTCGGACACTCCGCCATCTACCTGGATCGCGTCTGCGCCGATGGCCCGCTCAAGCTCCGCATGTGCCGTCCGGGCGAGCCCCATGGAGTTGCCATCGCCCGATACCATCGCATCGGACGCATCGACTGGATCGCTACC
Source organism: Acidobacteriota bacterium (assembly GCA_021810815.1). Classification (GTDB taxonomy): domain Bacteria; phylum Acidobacteriota; class Terriglobia; order Terriglobales; family Acidobacteriaceae; genus JAJZHR01. The sequence continues at coordinate 1,103 of JAJZHR010000075.1, forward strand.
CCCATCATGCAATTCCTCTATGCGACCGACAGCCCTGAGGGCATCCCCGCCTATGCCACCCCGCAAGTCGTTTCGGAAATGCGCGACCGCTATCGCCGCAACTATCTTGAAGCCGTGGTGCCCGATGGAACCGAGAAAAGGAAGAGCATTCAGGAGTGGTGGGAGACCGCAGGAGTCGCGTACAGCCGCCGCCTCTGGGCATACCAGGTCAGCACCACGCGCGAGCAGGACGAGAGCTTCGTCCGAATGATGAACAGCCTCCCGAACCACTACCGCTACCACTTCCGCAAAAGCAACTGCGCCAACTTCGTTGCCGACGTTGTGAATTTCTACTTTCCCGGAGCCGTCAGACGAAGCGACCGCATTGCCGACTTCGGCTTGATGACGCCCAAGCAGGTCGCCCGCTGCCTCGCTGCCTACGGTGCGGCGCACCCTGACGAAAACCTGCGCGTCCTCGAAATACCCCAGGTACCCGGCTCACTCCGGAGAAGCCAACCTGTTCGAGGCGGCGCCGAGGCCGGTCTGAAGACCAAGCGCTATCTGGTACCCCTCATCGCCATTCAGCCCGAGGTCCCGCTCGCCCTCGCCGTGCTGTATCTGGATCATGGCCGCTGGCAGGTCGGCAAAGGCGCCCAGATCGCTCAGCCGGCTGCATTCTATAGGCAGCCAGCCTCCAGCCAGCCACCGGGGCTGCTGGCCATGAAGCAGCCTCGCAGTGGCAGGTGAACGCCGCCGGTTACGAGAGGCATCCCGCGTTCTGCAGAGCCTCCTTCATGCCCTTCCAACTGATGCGCGTGGCCTCTTCCGGCTTGTTGCCGCCGCGCCAGTGCGTCTCCAGACTCACCGCCTCGTGGTAGCCCGTCGCCTTCAGTGCCTTGAACTGCGCCGTCCAGTCCACGTATCCCACCGCAACAGGGGCCCACTGAATTTTTCCCTCCGGCCCCTTCACCGCGTTCTTCACGTGGCAGTGGCCGATGCGGTTCTTCGGCAGCAGATCCCATGCGGCGGGGAAGGCATCCATCTCGCCCGCCATCACGGCGTTTCCCGGGTCCCAGTTCAGCATCAGGTGCGGCGACGGAATCGCTGCCAGAGTTGCCGCCGCTTCTCTGCCGGTGGCCGTATTGCACTCGAACTCGTTCTCCAGGACAAGTAGAATCCCCTTCTTTCCGCAGGTCGCCGCTGCCTCCGCCAGCTTCGCGTTGATCGCCGCTCGGTAAGGCTTCACGTCGTCGATCCGCCAGAAGTCGAAGCAGCGCAGCCGCCGCGTTCCAAACTCCTTCGCCAGCTCGATCCCGCCCTCCATCACCTCCTGCTGATGCTTAAAATCGAAGTCCGCCTTGAACGAATCGCCCTTCTTCCCGAACTTCGACTGCGGTGCTCCCGGCCACGCCACCTTGAACAGAGGGCTCGCAATATCCGTCACCTTCAGGCCGTACTTTGCCAGAATCTTCTTCGCCTCTCCGATCTCCGCAGAGGTCAGACTCTGCATATTCTTGCCCCACATGCTGCGCAGCTCGATCCAACTCAGGCCGAACTCCCTTGAGACGACCGAACATGCGAGTTCGAAGTCCTGCGAAATCTCGTCGTTGATGATGGCCACCTTGAACGGCGACTTCAACTGTTGCGCCATCGCCAACCTGGACGAGAGAGCATACGCTCCCATCGCCATCCCAGCTCCGCCTATGAAATCACGCCGCGAAATCTCCGCCATTTGGGCCAACTCCGAACTAAAAATTTTCCGACGTCAGGATTGTCGCCCCTCGCAACCCCGATTGTCACTTCAATTCCTGCGTTTGTGGTGGACGGAAGCGCATGTGCGGTCGTAGGATGCTTCGCATGATCGCATCCATGACTCGCCGTAGTCTCCTGCGCGGAAGCGCTATTCTCGCCGCGTCCGCCGCCACCCGTGGCACCTCCTTCGCGTTCGCGCCACATCCAACGAACTCCGATACCATCCGTCTCGGCATCGCCAGCTACACCTTCCGCAAATTCGACCGCGCGCATCTGATCGACTTCATGCACCAGCTCAAGACGCCCTACCTGAACCTGAAGGATGTCCACCTGCCCATGACGCCGCTCGACCAGGTGAAAGGCATCGCCGACGAGTACCGTGCCGCCGGCTTCATCCTCACCGCTGCCGGCAACATCACCTTCAACAAGGACGATGACGCCGACATCCGCCAGAAGTTCGAATACGTGAAAACAGCCGGAATCCCCATCATGGTCTGCGCACCCACCCGCCAGGTGCTTCCGCGCATGGAGAAGTTCGTCAAGGAATACAACATCAAAATGGCCATCCACAATCACGGCCCCGAAGACAAGAACTTCCCCTCGCCCTTCGATGTGCTGGATGCCGTGAAGAACATGGACGAGCGCGTTGGCCTCTGCATCGATGTGGGCCACGCCACACGCGCCGGCGCCGACGTCCCGAAAGCCATCCACGCCGCAGGACCGCGCCTCCACGACCTCCACGTCAAGGACCTGGCCGACGGCAAGGTGAAGGAAAGCCAGGTGGCGGTCGGCGACGGCGTCCTTCCCTTTCCCCAGATCTTTCGCGCGCTGCAGGAGATCAACTACCCCGGCTGCGTCGATCTGGAGTACGAGATCAACGCCGACGACCCCATGCCCGGCGTCATCAAAAGCTTCGCCTACATGCGCGGCGTCATCGCCGGAATGGGACTAAAAAGCGCCTGAAACCAACGCCTCCACCTCTGCTCGGGAATGCCGTCCCCGCCAATGATGCAAAATCATAGGGATGGACCTTCCTGAGCAAGAAGCCGCCGACCTGCTGCGCCTGCGCGCAGCCATGGCGCAGGCGCGCCTCGCGGAGGAAGCCGGAGAAGTCCCTGTCGGCGCGGTCGTCGTGCACAGCGGCCAGATCATCGCCACCGGACAGAATCGCGTGCTGCGCGATCACGATCCCACAGCACACGCCGAAGTCGTCGCTCTTCGCGCCGCAGGTCTGGCTCTGGAGAATTACCGTCTGGAGGACTGCTCCCTCTACGCCACGCTGGAGCCCTGCGCCATGTGCGCCGGCGCCATCCTCCATGCGCGCATCGAGCGGCTGGTCTACGCCGCCGCCGACCCCAAGGCCGGAGCGGCAGGCTCAGTCCTCTCCGTCATCAACCATCCCCAGCTCAACCACACGCTTCAGGTGCATTCCGGTCTTCTGGCAGACGAATGCGGCGCCCTCCTGCGCGACTTTTTCCGTCGCCGCCGCTGACTTCTCTCTGGAAAATTCGTCTCATCATTGCCCCGGATCAACTTGATCCGCGCAGGGTGCATCACAGTGAGTTAGATGGGAGGGGGTCAGCCATGCCTGCCAACTCGAAACGCAAGTGGGTCGCGTCCGTTCACACCGATGCAACGCATCCCGACCCCGGCCTGTTCACCAAGGACGCGAAGACCATCGCCGAGGAACTTGCCTCTCCCAGCGTCTGCCCCAAAGGCCCAGGCTCCGGCATGCGCATGCTTACCTATTACATCAACCGCGCCGGCCACAACCTGCCGGAGGCGCGCCGAGCCGAGCTGGAGCGCGCCAAGCGCCTGCTACACAAGAAGATCGAGCATTTTCATCAGGAGCAGCATCAGAGAGCCTCCTGAACCGCAGCCTCTTCTCCCTCCAACCAGCCACAACGCAAGGAAAACGCGATCTATGTCCCAGCTTCTCGAAGGCAAGGTAGCAATCGTCACCGGATCTGCGTCCGGCATCGGCCAGTCCATCGCCATCCACCTCGCCCAGCAGGGAGCAGACGTCATGGTGGACTACGTCGGCCCGCAGGACGGCGCTCTGCAAACCAAGGCCGCCATTGAGGCCACAGGTCGCAAGGCTGGACTCTGCGAAGCCGACGTCTCCAGGCTCCCCGACGTCCAGCGCCTCGTCGATGAAACCTGGACCCAGCTCGGCCGCGCCGACATCCTTGTCAACAACGCCGGCGTGGAGAAAAACGCCGCCTTCGTCGATGTCACCGAGCACGACTACGATTTCGTCATCGACATCAACATCAAGGGCCCCTTCTTCCTCACCCAGGCCTTCGTCCGCCGTCTCATCGCCGCGAAATCCCCCGGCCGCATCCTCAACATCAGCTCCGTCCACGAGGACATGGTCTTCCCCCACTTCACCAGCTACTGCATCTCCAAGGGCGGCATGCGCATGATGATGCGCAACCTCGCCGTCGAACTCGGCCCCCTCGGCATCACCGTCAACAACATCGCCCCCGGAGCCATCAACACCCCCATCAACACATCGCTCCTGGCAGACAAGCCCAAGCTGAACGCCCTGCTCGCGAACATCCCTCTCGGCCGCCTCGGCGAACCAACCGACATCGCCGCCCTCGTGGCCTTCCTCGCCTCCGACCACGGCAGCTACATCACCGGCTCCACCTACGTCATCGACGGCGGCCTCATGCGCAACTACCACGAGCAATAGTTGGGTGCCACACCGAATCCACAGCCTTTGGCGCGCAGCACCTCACCATTTATCCTAGGAAGATGGATCTGAAACTCTACTCCGCCTCCTGGTGCCGCGACTGCCGCGAAGCCAAGCGCTTCCTCGACAAGCACCACATCCCCTACACCGAAATCGACATCGAGAGCACCCCCGGCGCAGCCGACCTCGTCATCGCCAACGTCGGCAAACGAGCCATCCCCCAGTTCGTCATCGACGGCAAATGGGTGCAGCCCTACATCCCCGGCAAGGGCTTCCAGCATGACGAAATGAGCGCGCTCCTCGGCGTCAGGAAGTAAGCCAGTCCATCCAGAACGCCAGAATGCCCATAAAAGCCGCGGGGTCTGTAAGTGAGCCAGGTTGCAGAGGGCTGTCATCCTGGGCGCACCGAAGGATCCCGCGTATGCCCATACGTCGCCCAGCATCCCAGGACGGGAGATCAAATCCCCGGATCGGCAAGGATCGCCCTGGCGTCCTCTTCGTCCTCGGCCCGCACCTGCAGCCGGATCCCGCCCATGGCCGTCAGGCCGAAGTTATAGATCACGGCCATCTGCTCCTCCGGCATCACGCACTCAATCCCCGCCGACTTCAGCCTTCCCAGCGCAAACTCTGCCTCCAGCGGCGAATTGAACCGCGCCACCGTCACTAAATTCGCCGCATCCGGGTCTTCCTCTCTCCTGGTTGTCATCGAACATCACATTATTCCCTTCGCGCTGCCGCCTGCAACGCCGCCCGCGACCGATAGAATATCTCCATAGAAACTTTCAGGAGCCCGCTTTGATTCCCCGCTATACACGCGCAGAAATGGGCCGCATCTGGTCCGAGGACAATAAGTACCGCTGCTGGCTCGCCGTCGAGACCGCAGCCTCCGAGACCCTCGCCGAGTTCGGCATCGTACCCGCCGAAGCAGCCAAAGCCATCCGCGAGCGCGGCGATTTCGACCTCGCCCGCATCCAGGCCGTCGAGGCCGAGGTGCGCCACGATGTCATCGCCTTCACCACCGCCGTCGCGGAGAAGATCGGCCCCGAATCGCGCTGGCTCCACTACGGCCTCACCTCCACCGACGTGGTGGACACCGCCCAGGCCCTCCAGCTCCGGGAAGCCTCCGCCATCATCCGCTCCGGCATCGTCCGCCTCAGCGAAGTCCTCAAGGCACGTGCCATCGAGTTCAAGCACACGCCCATGATTGGCCGCACTCACGGCGTCCATGCCGAACCCACCACCTTCGGCCTCAAGCTTCTCGTCTGGCACTCCGAGATGCAGCGCAACCTCAAGCGCTTCGACGCCGCCGCCGAAGACCTCCTCGTCGGCAAACTCTCCGGAGCCGTCGGCACCTTCGGCCACCTCAAGCCAGAGCACGAGGAGCGCATCTGCCAGCGCCTCGGCCTCACGCCGGCGCTCATCGCAACCCAGGTGCTGCAGCGCGACCGCCACGCGGCCTACATCTCCACGCTCGCAGTCCTCACCTCAACGCTCGACAAGATCGCCACTGAAATCCGCCACCTCCAGCGCACCGAGGTCCGCGAGGCAGAGGAATTCTTCTCCGAGAAGCAGAAGGGCTCCAGCGCCATGCCGCACAAGCGCAACCCCATCACCTGCGAACAGATCTCCGGCCTCGCCCGCGTCGTCCGCGCCAACGCCCAGGTCGCCTACGAGGACGTAGCCCTCTGGCACGAGCGCGACATCTCCCACTCCTCCGCCGAGCGCGTCATCCTCCCCGACTCCACCACGTTAGCCGACTACCTCCTCGACAAAACCGCCAGCCTCATCGAGAAGCTCTTCGTCTACCCCCACCGCATGCTGCGCAACCTGGAGTCCACCGGCGGCCTCATCTTCTCCGGCCAGCTCCTGCTCGACCTCGCCGAAGCCGGCATGCTCCGCGAGGACGCCTACCGCCTCGTCCAGACCCATGCCATGCACGCCTGGAAAAACGAACTCGTCTTCCGCGACATCGTAGCCGCCGACCCAGCCATCACATCCCTGCTGACCCCGGAAAAACTATCCCGCACCTTCGACCTCACCCGCCAACTCTCGAACGTAGACGCCATCTTCGCAAGGGTGCTGGGAGAATAGCTCCTGCTGATCCGTGCTTCCCTTGACTGTTGAGAAATCACCGACCCTCCATGTGTCTCCTTATGATCAGGAGCGCGTCGGGCGGCCACGCAGGCAAGGGAAGCACAGAGATGGGGCGGACCTCATCCTTGCAGGGTAGTTTGTCTATGCTTGGCCTAACTGCCGCAATCCCTCCACTTTCAAGGTGTAGGGACCGGGCATTTGTGGCTGGGACGGCATCTGCACGTGCAGGCCGTCGTCCTTCTGGGCGAAGGTGAGCGGAGCGGCGCCGCCCAGCATCGTCACCTTCTGCACGGTGCCGTATTTCTTTGCCAGCGACTTCACCACCAGTTCGCTCCCCGGCCACACCATTCCGAAAACATAGAGGGCACCGGCGTTGGTGGTGAAGCGCAGATCCTCTGCGGTGAAGGCGCGGCGCGGCTCTTTTGGCATTCCGGCGGGAGCTGGGCGCGCTGTGCTGCCGCCAGCCCAGTCGAACGGAATCGCTGCTGGCACGGATGGGCCTTCGCCGTAGACGGCCCATGGCTTCGATCCATAGATGGCCTCGCCGTTCACAGCGAGCCACTTGCCTACGGCGCGCAGGATCGTCTGCTGCTCCTCTGGAATGGAGCCGTCGCCCATGGGAGAGATGTTCAGGAGCAGGTTGCCGCCCTTGCTGGACAGATCCACCAGTTCGTTTTCGATGGACTCGGCGGTGCGGTAGTGCATCCCGTCGGTGTATCCCCAGGTGGAGCCGATGGGGTCGTCCACTTCCCAGGCCGTGGGCAGAATCCACTTCGGCCCGCGCTGGGCTTTTTCGAAGTCCTTCACGCTGCCGGCGAGGTAGGCATCGTCCTTGGTGGTGATGGTCACCTGCTTGTGCCACTGGGCGGCTCGGTTGTAGTA
>JAJZHR010000076.1 GCA_021810815.1 Acidobacteriota bacterium
GGGAGCGTCGCTCGCCCTGGCTGGCCTTGCTGGCTGCACCAAGCAGCCGGACGAGCCGATCTTCCCCTACGTCCAGCAGCCGGAAGACCTGGTCCTCGGCAAGCCGATGTACTTCGCGACGGCTTTTCCGTTCCCCACCGGCGCCGTCCCTCTTCTGGTGAAGACCGACGCCTTCCGCCCGATCAAGGTTGAGGGCAATCCTGAGCACCCGTACAACAAGGGCAAGTCGGACATCTATTCCCAGGCCAGCCTGCTCGGCCTGTACGATCCTGACCGCTCGCAGCGGGTGTTGTACCGCGGCGAAACCAGCTCCTGGGCCCAGTTCCAGCAGGCGTTCCTCGCGGCTCTCGCGGTGCGCAAGCCCAATGGCGGTCAAGGCATTTACATCCTGAGCGAGACCATCACCTCGCCAACGCTGGCGGCGCAGTGGAAGCAGGCGCAGGCGGCGTACCCGAACGCGAAGCTGGTGCAGTACGACCCCATCAACAGCGATTCCGCGCGCTCCGCGTCCAAGGCCGTTTTCGGCAGCTACAAGGACGCTCAGTACGACCTGGACGGCGCGGACGTGATCCTTTCGCTGGATGCCGATTTCCTCTCTGGCATCGCATTCCCCGGCTTCTTCAAGCTCTCTGCGCAGTACGCCCAGCGCCGCAGGGTGGAGGATGGCAAGCAGCTGAATCGGCTCTATGTGGTCGAGAGCACGCCGACCACCACCGGATTCAAGGCGGAGCATCGCCTGGCGCTGCGGCCGAGCGACCTCGAGGCGTTCGCGACGGCCCTGGCCGCAGGCTCCGGCTTCAGCGGGGACGCCGGCCAGCAGAAGTATTTCCAGGCTGTGCTCGCCGACCTGAAGGCGCACAGCGGCAAGTGCGTTGTCATCCCCGGCGAGCAGGCTTCTCCCGCTGTCCATCGCGCTGCGATGATGCTCAACCAGCAGCTTGGCGCAGTCGGCAAGCAGGTGGTCTATCGCGACCCGATCAACCCCATGCCGACCGAGCAGTTGCCGGAGCTGAAGTCTCTCGTGGCGGACCTGGCCGCGGGCAAGGTCGAGTGGCTGATCCTGCTGGAGTCCAACCCTCTCTACTCCGCTCCGGCCGATCTGAACTTCGACCAGGCGCTGCTGAACAAGGCGAAGGTCACCGTCCACCTGGGCTCGTATGTGGATGAGACCGGCTCGCTGACCCAGTGGCAGATCAACAAGGCGCACTATCTCGAAAGCTGGTCGGACGCGCGGGCCTACGATGGCACGCTCTCCGTCATCCAGCCGATGATCGACCCGCTCTACGGTGGCAAGACGGCGCATGATGTGATCCAGACCATGCTCGACAACCCGCTGCTCTCGGCTTACGAGGCGGTGCGCGCGAACACCAGGCCCGCCATTCAGGGCGACTTTGAAGCGGGATGGCGCAAGACTCTGCACGCTGGCTTCGTTGAAGGCACGGCTGCGGAAAAGACGGCCGGCGCTGCTTCGGCTGCGATGGCCCCGGCTCCCTCGCCGGCACCCGCTGCGCAGCAGGCTTCGCCGGACTCGCTGGAGATCGTCTTCCGCCCCGACCCCAACCTCTACGACGGTCGTTTCGCCAATCTGGGCTGGCTGCAGGAGCTTCCCAAGCCTGTGACCAACCTGAGCTGGGACAACGCCGCCCTGATGTCGATGGCGCAGTTGACCAAGCTCGGATTGAAGGAATCCGACGTCATCGAGATCGACGCCAGCGGCCGCAAGGTGAAGGCTCCGGTGCTGATGATGCCCGGCCATCCCGACGGCAGCATCACTGTTTATCTTGGCAATGGACGGCGCATCGAGGCCGGCCGCGTGGGAGCGGCGGTAGGCTTCGACGCTTTCGCGATCCGCACCGCGGACACTCCGTTCTATGCGGGCAATGCGAAGGTGGCGAAGACCTCCGACCAGTACGACGTCTGCGTCACCAAGAGCCACTACATCGATGAGCGCGGCAAGTTCGCCCAGCAGGACATGGAGACCAAGGACTTCTCCGGGACGCATTCGCTCGAGGGCAACGAGGCGATGCAGCGCGGCATCGTGCGCTATGCGACGCTCGACCAGTTCAAGGTGGACCCGAACTTCGCGCACGAGGGCGAAGGCAAGGAAGACCCTGCCTGGGACGAGACCATGTTCAAGCCGTGGAACTACAAGACCAACGGCAATGGGACTGAGAAGTACGCCTGGGCGATGTCGATCGACATGAACTCCTGCGTGGGCTGCAACGCGTGCGTCGTCGCCTGCTACGCGGAGAACAACATCGCCGTGGTCGGCCGCGAGCAGGTCAAGATCGGCCGCAACATGCAGTGGATTCGCATCGACACCTACTTCGAGGGCGACCTCGAGGCTCCAAAGGCGCACTTCCAGCCGATGAACTGCCAGCACTGCGAGAATGCTGGCTGCGAGCAGGTCTGCCCGGTGGGTGCGACGGTTCACACGCCCGAGGGCTTGAACACCATGGTGTACAACCGCTGCGTTGGCACCCGCTACTGCTCGAACAACTGCCCGTACAAGGTGCGCCGCTTCAACTTCCTGCTGTACTCGGACTATGAGACCGAGAGCCTGAAGTTCATGCGCAACCCCGATGTGACCGTGCGCAGCCGCGGCGTGATGGAGAAGTGCAGCTATTGCATCCAGCGCATCCAGGCGGCGAAGATCGAGGCGGACAAGAACAACCGCGTCGTTGAGGACGGAGATGTCGTCACGGCCTGCCAGCAGGCTTGCCCGACCGATGCCATCATCTTCGGCAATCAGAACGACCCGAAGAGCAAGGTCGCAAAGCTGAAGGCGGAGCAGCGCAGCTACGCTGTTCTGGGCGACCTCAACTACCGTCCGCGCACGCGCTATCTGGCTGGCGTCGTCAACCCCAATCCGGCGCTGGAGCCGGCTCCGATGGAGAACAGCACGGCGGGTTGAAAGCTGGGGCCGTAGAGTAGGCACCCACCCTGCGGTTCTGGGGCACCCGGTACAAGGCAAGTGGTTCAGCGGCATCCGGTTCAACGAGGCAGGACACTGAAGATGGCGACGAAGGAAAAGATCAACGATCCGATGCTGGACCCCAAGACGGGTGAATATGCCGTCATCGGGCCCGGCCAGACGTTCAAGTCGGTGACGGACACAATCTCGAAGATCGTCCTCACGGCGCACACGCCGGTGGGCTGGTTTCTGGGGCTGCTGATGGCGGGCGGCCTCGCCACCGGGCTGCTCATCGGGCTTACCTGGCTGGTCCTCAAGGGCGTCGGCATCTGGGGCATCACCATCCCCGGCGCATGGGGCTTCGCCATCATCAACTTCGTTTGGTGGATCGGTATTGGCCACGCCGGCACCCTGATCTCCGCCATTCTTCTTCTGTTCAAGCAGGGGTGGCGCAACTCCATCAACCGCTTCGCCGAAGCCATGACCATCTTCGCCGTGGTCTGCGCCGGCATGTTCCCCCTGATCCACGTCGGCAGGCCGTGGCTTGGCTACTGGCTGTTCCCCTACCCGAACACGATGAACGTGTGGCCGCAGTGGCGCAGCCCCCTGGCCTGGGACGTCTTCGCCGTCTCCACCTACGCGACCATCTCGGTGGTGTTCTGGTATATCGGCATGATTCCCGACTTCGGCACGCTGCGCGACCGCGCCAAGTCCCCGCTCGCGCAGTATTGCTATGGCCTGCTTTCGCTCGGCTGGCGCGGCTCGACACGGCACTGGATGCGGTATGAGTCTGCCTCCCTGCTGCTGGCCGGCCTCTCCACGCCGCTGGTTCTCTCGGTGCATACCGTCATCAGTTTCGACTTCGCCGTGGCGGCTCTGGCGGGATGGCACACCACCATCTTCCCGCCCTACTTCGTCGCTGGCGCCGTCTACTCCGGCTTCGCCATGGTGTTGACCCTGGCGATTCCGATCCGCAAGCTCTATCATCTGGAGCACATCATCACCCTGCGCCACCTGGACAACATGGCGAAGGTGATGCTGGTCACAGGCTTCATCGTCTGCTACGGCTACGGCATGGAAGTGTTCATGGCCTGGTACTCGGCGTCGCACTGGGAATTCTTCATGATGTGGAACCGCATGTTCGGCCCCATGGGTTGGGCGTACGGAATCCTCATCTTGACCAATCTGGCGATTCCGCTCACCACGCTCTGGTTCCGCAAGCTGCGCGTCAACACGACCTACCTCTTCATCCTGTCGATCATTGTCAACATCGGCATGTGGTTTGAGAGGTTCGTCATCGTCGTCACCAGCCTCTACCGCGACTACTTGCCTTCCTCCTGGGGCACCTACAAGGCGACGCGCTGGGACTACCTCATCTACGTCGGCACCCTGGGCCTGTTCACCTTCTTGTTCTTCCTCTTTGTCCGCTTCCTCCCCATGATTCCCATGTCGGAGCTGCGCACGATGCTTCCGCAGACCAAAATCCGGCCCGGCGGCCCCGTCGCCGAGACCAATATCGAGGAGGCCGTCTAATGCCAATGCAAGAGGGGATTTACGGTCTGGTCGCTGAATTCGACACCCCGGGCGATATGGTGCGCGCCACAGAGGCGGCGCATCACCATGGCTACCGCCGCATGGACTGCTACACGCCCTACCCGGTGGAGGAGGCAGCCGAGGCGCTGCACTTCACCAAGAATCGCGTCTCCCTGATCTGCCTGCTGGGCGGCATCCTGGGAGGATCCACGGCCTTCCTGATGCAGACCTGGATCGCGGTGTGGAGCTATCCGCTGAACATCGCGGGTCGGCCGCTCTATTCCTGGCCGGCCTTCATCATCCCCGCCTACGAGTGGACCATCCTGTGGGCAGGACTCTCGGCCGCCTTCGGCATGCTCGCCATGAATGGGCTGCCGCAGCCCTACCACCCTCTCTTCAACGCGCCGAATTTCCGCGATGGAGCCACGGTGGACAAGTTCTTCCTGTGCCTGGAGGCGACGGATCCCCGGTTCTCGCTGGTCGAGTCGCGCGCCTTCCTGGAGTCGTTCAACCCGGTGTCCGTGGTGGAGGTGGATCATTAGTATCCAGGGAGCAGGGATCAGGGAACTCAGATCGGGGAACACGGCAGTGGGAAGCGAAGGAACGGCAATGCGCCTGGCTCGTCAAATCTCGATGGTTGCAAGCCTTGCGGCGGTCGCCCTTCTGGCGGGCTGCCGGCAGGACATGCACAATCAGCCAAAGTTCATTCCGCAGCGCGGAACCACGTTCTACGCCGACGGCCGCTCCGTGCGCCCTCAGGTGGAGAATACGGTCGCGCGCGGCCAACTGCATGAGGATGAGTATTTCTACACCGGCCTGGTGGCGGGCAAGGAAGGCGATATGATGCCGTTCCCGGTCACCATGCAGGTGCTGGAGCGCGGACAGGAGCGCTTCAACATCTATTGCGCGCCCTGCCACTCGCGCGTTGGCAACGGACAGGGAATGATTGTGCAGCGCGGATATAAGGTCGCGGCCAACTTCCACGACGCCAAGCGCATGGCGCAGCCGATTGGCCACTACTTCAATGTGATGTCCCACGGATATGGCTCGATGCCGGACTATGCTGCGCAGGTTCCGGTCGTGGACCGCTGGGCGATCGCAGCCTACATTCGCGCGCTGCAGTTGAGCCAGGCGGCGCAGGCGTCCGATGTCCCGGCGGGCCAGCATGTGGAGAAGCTCTCCGACATCGCGACGGACGAGGGGCTTCCAGCCAGCTTTGCGGGCGAGTGGACCCTGCCGGCGACGGCGCTGAGCGAGATGATGAATGGCAGCGCTGCTGGCGCAGGAAGCTCGACCCCTGTGGGCCCGACGATGCCGAAGGAATCCACGAGCAACCGGGCCACGGGCAAGACGGGCTCGGGCAATGCGGGTCAGGCCGTGCCACCGCCTGCAAGCGTGCCTCCGAGCAGGCAATAAATAGCGGCAGCAGCTTGCCGCAAGGCGCCAGATGTAGAGACGGCAGTTCTCCAGATGTTGGAGGCAGATTGTTCAAGTGCATTTTCTAAGGACTAAGGGCGGACGGTAGAGCGCATGTCAGACCAACACCAATACGGAAGCGGGCAGGCGGACACACACGGCCACGCGCACGGCCACAAAACCGCGGTTCCCGCCAGCCTTGCCGCACCGGCGATGGTTGGGCAGTGGCAGCGGAGGTGGCTCATCCTGGGCGTCGTCACAGGGCTGCTCTCGCTGATCTTCCTGTTCCTCGGCGAGGACGGCATCAACCATTTCCTGCGCGCCTACGTGGTCGGCTTCATGATGTGCTTCACCTTCATGGGCGGCGGCCTCGCTCTTCTCATGGTGCAGTACTGCTCCGGCGGCAAGTGGGGCCTGATGCTGCGCCGGCCGCTGGAGGCGATGACCCGCACCCTCCCGCTGGTCGCGCTGATGTTCCTGCCCATCATCTTCGGGATGAAGCGGCTGTACCTGTGGGCTGCCGTCTCGAACCCTGTCCAGGCCCTGAAGGACGGCGTCATCAACAGCGCGCAGGCGCACGCGATCGCGTTCAAGCGCCCGATGCTGAATCCAACGGGCTTCATCATCCGCTCGGTCATCTACTTCTCCATCATCGCCCTCTACACCTATCTGCTGAACAAGTGGTCGGTGAAGCGCGAGCAGGACAAGGCCGGCAACTACGAGTTCTGGCGCATCAAGTTCGAGAACCTCAGCGGATTCGGCCTTGTCGTCTATGCCTTCATGCTCACCGGGCCGGCGATTGACTGGGTGATGTCGATGGACCCCACCTGGTACTCCTCGGTATGGGGCCTGCTGTTCCTGGTCGGCCAGGGATACGCCGTTCTCGCGCTGGGCATCCTGACCCTGCTCCAGCTCTCCAAGGCAGAGCCGATCAAGTCGCTCTTCCGCAAGACCGAGCAGATGGACATGGGCAAGCTGGCGTTCGCCTTTGTCATGCTCAACATCTATCTCGCCTTCTCGCAGTTCCTGATCATCTGGTCAGGCAATCTGCCGGACGAGATTCCCTGGTACCTGAACCGCTTCCGCGGCGGCTGGGGCGTCATCATCACCATCGACTTCATCCTGCACTGGCTCGTTCCCTTCACGCTGCTGCTGTCCCGCGACCTGAAGAAGAACAAGAGCAAGCTGGCCTGGGTTTGCCGCATCATGATCTTCGCGCGCTGCTGGGACCTGTTCTGGCTGGTCGAGCCGAACTATCCCGACTCCGCGCGGAACCTGCACATGACGCCGGGAATGGCTGCCTACTTCGTCGTCCCTGTGGCCTTGATTTCCCTGTGGTTCGCCTACTATTACGCGCAGTTGAAGTCGCGTCCGCTGGTGCCGGTCAACGATCCGCACTTCGACGAGATTCTGGAGCCCGAGCATGCACACTGATCCCCATGGTTCCCATCATCCCGTTCATCAACATCCGGGGACTCCGCCGCACGATTCGGAGGCACCCGGCTACGAGACCACCGACGCGAATGTAGGCGGCGTCATCGTCTTCCTGGCGGCGCTGCTTGGCTTCGTCGCCGTCTTCTTCGTCTTCTGCTTTGGCATGGGCAAGGTCATCAACCAGGCGATCCAGAAGCAGGATGGCCCCCCGAACGCATGGCACCAGAGCGGCTCGCCCAGCAGCACCCATTTGCAGAACCTGGCGACCAATCCAGAGATGGAGCAGAAGGAGTTGCAGAAGATAGTGGCCACATTCCCTGCGCCACGGCTGCAGACAGATGACGGCGCGCAAGAGGTTGCCGATCTGCACGCTCGGGAAGACCTCCTGCTGGAGCACTACAGCTCGGTGGATCAGAGCAAGGGGACCATCCGCATTCCCATCGAGCGGGCGATGCAGTTGGTTGCGCAGCGGGGAATTCCGGTTGCGCCGGCAGTTGGCAGCGCCGACTCGAACATGACAGGCGATGTCCGCCCAACGGTGCAGACGCCTTTGACCAATGGTTTTGCCCGAACCGGATTTGAGCAGGCGGCAATCCAGGCTCGTGAAGACCGGCTGAAAATGATGCACCCCAACGCCGAGCAGGAAACCCACGCGGAGTTGGCGCCGGTCCGGTAGAGATTCACGGCGCGCATCTGAGTTCGACCCGGGAGCAAGTGGCCAGCCAGCAGAGCCTCGCGACCGCAAGGCACGATAGGATAAATCCTTCTCCGGTGGTTGCTGGCAAGCGCTGCGACTGGCCGGGAAGCAAGCAAGCCCTGGCAAGCGCCCATGAAGGGCATCTGGAAGTTACGGCCTGGCAGTTCGGCCAAATGGAGCCAATGAAGCAGCGGAACACAATTCGAGCTGGGGCAGAGCGCCGTACCATCTGCCGCTCCATCGCAGCGCCCGTCCTTCTGGCGCTCCTGACCGTCGGCTCGGCGGTGAGGCCCACCCTCGCCAGCGCGCAGGTGACGTCCGTCGGCGAGAAGTCCATGGGGGCGAATCACGACCAGGAGCTGCCGCAGGTTCTGCAGAAAGTCCAGGTGCAGCAGCGCCTGAACCAGCAGCTTCCGCTGGATGCGGCATTCGTCGATGAGACCGGCAAGAATGTGGTTCTCGGCGATTATTTCGGCAAGCACCCGGTGCTTCTGTCTCTGGTG
>JAJZHR010000077.1 GCA_021810815.1 Acidobacteriota bacterium
GCTAAACCATTGATTTTATTGGTGCCGGGAGGGGGGGTCGAACCCCCACGAGGTTGCCCTCGGCGGATTTTGAGTCCGCTGCGTCTGCCAGTTCCACCATCCCGGCGCTTTCGCGTCTGGCGCGCTGCTGGAGCGCGCCACTGGCTGAAAAAATTATCGCACAGCGACGATGCCTGGGCGATCCGGGTGCTTCTTTGGCCTGCCGGAGAAGCGCTCCAGAACGCTCTTCAGCAGGACGTAGAGCACAGGGATGAACACGAGATTGAGGATGGTGGAGAAGAGCATTCCGCCCACCACGGCTGTGCCGATGGAGTGGCGTCCCATTGCGCCAGCGCCGGTGGCGAAGTACAGCGGCAGCACGCCCAGGATGAACGCGAACGAGGTCATCAGGATGGGCCGCAGCCGAAGCTCCGCCGCCTCGATGGCCGCCTCCTGAATCGATCTGCCCTGAGCGCGCAGTTGCTCCGCGAACTCCACGATCAGGATGGAGTTCTTCGCCGAGAGGCCGATCAGCATCACCAGCCCGATCTGCACATACACGTCGTCCACCATGCCGCGGCCGGAGATGAAGAGCAGGGCCCCCAGAACCGCCATCGGCACGGCGAGAAGGATGATGAACGGCAGGGCGAAGCTCTCATATTGCGCCGAGAGCGTGAGATACACCACCAGCAGGCCGAGGCCGAAGATCAGCACCGACTTGCCTGCGGACTCGATCTCCTCCAGCGCGATTCCCGACCACGAGTAGCTCATCCCCTGCATCTTGTTCTGGTCGGCCACCTGCTCCAGCGCCTGGATGCCCTGGCCGGAGCTGTAGCCCGGCGCCTCTCCGCCGATGATCTCCGCCGAGCGGAACAGGTTGTAGTGGTTGATCACCTGCGGCGCAGCATACTGCGAAATGGTCACAAGATTGTCCAGCGGCACCATGCTGCCCGTGGTGGAGCGCACATAGAACTGGCGGAGATCCTTCGAAGTGCGGCGGAACTGCTCGTCGGCCTGCACATACACGCGGTAGGAGCGGTTGTTGAAGTCGAAGTCGTTCACATACTCCGATCCCATGAAGATGGTCAGGGCGTCCGAGATCTGGCTGAACGAAACATTCATCGCCGCAGCCTTCTCGCGGTCCACGCTCACCACCAGTTGCGGGTCGCTCGAGGTGAACTGCGTGAAGAGCGGCCCAAGCTCCTTGCGCTGCCGCGACTTCGCGATGATGGTGTGGGCAACCGTCTCCAGATCGCCCAGCGTGTTGCGTCCAGCGTCCTGCAGCTCGAACTGGAAGCCGCCGAACGGGCTGATCCCCTGAATCGCAGCCGGCTGCATGGGCATGATGATCGCGCCCGGAATTGCGAATAGTTCTCCTCTCAGGCGAGCCACAACATCGGCGGCCGTGTGGCCTGCGCCCTTGCGCTCCGCGAACGGCTTCAGCGAAGTGAAGATCAATCCGTAATTGGGAGCGTTGCCGGCGAAGCTGAAGCCGCTGACCGCGAACGAGCCTTCAATGTCCTTGTCCTGGCCAAGCACCGCCTGCGCTTTATCGGCGATGGCCGTGGTGTAGCTCAGCGAGGACCCCGGCGGTGCCTGGACCAGCAGAATCAGGTAGCCCTGGTCCTCTTGCGGCACAAAGGCTGTCGGAACATGCGTGTACATGTAGACGGTTGCCGCAAGCCCGCCGACAAACAGCAGCACCATCACGTAGCGAAGGCGCAGAACCTGGTGAATCATCCTGGCATAGCCGCGATTGAGCGCCTTGATGCCGCTGTCGATGGGGTTGAGCACAAGGCCCAGCACACCTCCGCGGTGCCCCTCCGGCCGCAGCAAAAGAGCTGCCAGAGCCGGCGAAAGCGTCAGCGCGTTGAACGCCGAGATCGCAATGGCGAAGGCGATCGTGAGCGAAAACTGCTTGTACAGAATTCCCGTCGTGCCGGGGAAGAACGACACAGGAACGAACACCGAGATCAGCACCAGCGAGGTGGCGATGACGGCGCTGGTGACCTCTCGCATGCCGATCGATGTCGCCTCATGCGCATCGTCGCTGGTGCCGTCGGTGATGTGGCGCTGGATGTTCTCGATGACGACGATGGCGTCGTCCACCACCAGGCCCGTCGCCAGCGTGATGCCGAAGAGGGTGAGAGAGTTGATGGAAAAGTCGAAAATCTTGATGAATGCGAACGTGCCGATCAAGGACACAGGAATCGTCACAGCGGGGATGACCGTTGTGCGCCAGTCCTGCAGGAAAAGGAAGATGACGAGGATGACGATGGCGATGGCCTCGGCCAGCGTGATGATCACCTCGTGGATGGAGTCGCCGACCACGGTCGTGGTGTCGAATGCCACCACATAGCGAATGCCCGGCGGGAACTGCTTCGAAAGAGTTGCCAGCGCGGCCTTGCACTGCCTGTCCACATCGAGGGCGTTCGCATTGCTCAACTGCTGGATTCCGACTCCGATGGCCGGCATGCCGCTGTATTTCAGGTTGGTGCCATAGGTCTCTGCGCCCAGCTCCGCGTGTCCCACGTCGCGCAGCCGAACGATGCCGCTTGGAGTCGTCTTGATCACAATGTTCTGGAACTCGGCCGGATTGCTCAGGCGTCCCACCGCCTGCACTGTGATCTGGAACATCTGCTTCAGGTCGCTCGGCGGCGCTCCGATCTGGCCAGCCGCAATCTCCACGTTCTGCTGCTGCAGCGCGGTCACTACATCCGTCGCCGTCAACTGGCGCGCCGCAAGCTCCGTGGGGTCGATCCACACGCGCATGGCGTATTTGCGCTCGCCGAAGATCATGACGTCGCCCACGCCGGGGACG
Source organism: Acidobacteriota bacterium (assembly GCA_021810815.1). Classification (GTDB taxonomy): domain Bacteria; phylum Acidobacteriota; class Terriglobia; order Terriglobales; family Acidobacteriaceae; genus JAJZHR01. The sequence goes on from JAJZHR010000077.1 coordinate 2,801, forward strand.
CGCTTCAACGCGTCGCGCACATACACATCGATGTAGTTGCTGATGAACTGGTTGTCGTACTGCCCGTGGTCCGCGTAGAAGCCCGCCGCGAAGACGAAGTTCGAGTTTGCCTTCGTGATCGTGACGCCGGTGTTCTTCACCGCCTGCGGAAGACGGCCCTGCGCCGTGTTCACGCGGTTCTGCACGTCCACAGCGCCGATGTTCAGGTCGTAGCCCGTCCTGAACGTGACCGTGATCTCGCTGGTTCCATCGTTGGAGCTGGTGGAGGTGATATAGCGCATGCCCTCCACGCCATTGATCTGCTGCTCCAGAGGGATGGTCACCGCGGCCTCAACCACCTGAGCGCTTGCGCCGACGTAGTTGCTCGTCACCGTCACCTGCGGCGGCGCGAGTTGCGGATACAGGGCGATGGGCAGCGTGGGAATGCATACCGCGCCGGCAAGAATGATGAGCAGGGCGCAGACGGTGGCGAAGATGGGTCGCCGGATGAAGAATTCTACGAACAAGCGGTCTCTTCCTTTCGCTGCTCACTTCCCTGCCAGCATCCAGTGCGACGACGCTGCGAAGGTATGGTTTGGGGCTTGCTCATAACAGACGGATGCTCCTGGCGCGTTTGATCCAACGGCCCCTAGCTCATTGGCTGCACAGGAGCGCCCTCGGCCAGCATCTGCACCCCGGAGACAATGACCTGGTCGCCCGGCTGTAGCCCGCTCAGCACAGAATACGAGTTGCCCTGGGTGTCGCCGAGCTGCACAGCCGCCTGATGCGCCACATAGCCGTTGCCCGCCCTCTGCGCCACAAACACGAACGCCTGGCCGCCAATCCGCGACACCGCGAGCACCGGAACCACTGGCGCAGGCGCTGTGCTCCAGGTCACTCTGGCCTTCACAATCTGCGCCGTGCGCAGCATCAGCGTCGTGCTGTGGACCGGAGCCTTCAACAAGATTCCCTGCAGACCGTTGTCCACCTCGGGAGAAACAAAATCCACTCGAGTCGATTCAATCGCGCTGCCGTCCGCGCCCAATATCTCCACCGGCAGACCCATCCTCACCTCGGCTGCGCGCTCTGCGGGAACGAAGATGTACGCCTCAAGCTGGGTGTTGTCGTCAACCGTGGTCAATAGAGCGGAAGTGGTCGATGTAGGAGAAACATAATCCCCCACATGCACCGGGATGTCGCCGACAACCCCGGCAAAGGGCGCGGTCAGCTTGTAGTACTGCAGCTGCGCCTCCTGCGATTGCCGCGACGCAATGGCCGCTTCGTACGATGCCTTGGAGTTCCTGAAGGACTGCTCCGCCTGGTCGTTCGCGTCGCGCGACGTCACGCCGGCCTGGAACAGCTCCTGCTGCCGCTTCACCTCGACCTCGTTGTACTGGTACACCGCCAGCAACTGCTGCTCGGTCGCCTTCGCCGACTGCACCAGCGCCACCTGCTTCTGCGGATCGATCTCCATCAGCACCTGGCCGCGCTCCACATGGTCGCCGGAATGCACATTGATGCGGATCAGATTGCCATCCACCTGCGGCTGAATCGTCGCGGAACGGCGCGACTTGATCGTCGCCACGTACGTGTCCGTCTTCGCCACTGGCTCCATCACCACCGGCACCACGTTCACCGGCATCGCCTGCATCGCAGTTGGCGGCGGCGGAGCAGGCCGGGTGCAACCCGCGGTCAAAGCCACCATCGCCAAAAAAGCGGAGCTGCGCGCTCTCGTTCCCATTAGCTTCCTCTTCGTCATGCTTTCCTCAAAAAAATCGATCAGTCCCTTGATTCGCGCCAGAAATTCCGCGCCACGCGATCAACAAAAATACCGGCGAGCACTGACCGCCAGTCCTGCTCGCATCCGCAGGAGTTCCATGGTCCTGAATTGTCCCAATTGCTTCGCGTTCAAGAGATGAAGCGGAACCAGCGAAAGATTCCGTTTAATCAGCTGCCGATGGAATCATTCATGCAGCTTGCACGCACCCTCGCTCGCATCCTTATGGGTGTAAACGAATTTTCCCGCGCTTTGGTTCAGTATTGGTAGAAGCCGCGCCCGCTCTTCCTGCCCAGCCAGCCAGCATCCACCATTTTAATCAGCAGCGGGCACGGACGGTATTTCGGGTCGCCCAACCCCTCCTGCAGCACGCGCATGATGTCCAGGCAGACGTCCAGCCCGATGAAGTCCGCCAGCGTCAGCGGCCCCATGGGGTGCGCCATGCCCAGCTTGAACACCTGGTCCACCGCCTCGGCCGTGGCCACGCCCTCCATCACAGCGAACATCGCCTCGTTCAGCAGCGGCATCAGCACCCGGTTGGAAACAAAGCCCGCAGCATCATTCACTTCAACCGGCGTCTTCCCCAGCCGCTCCGCCAGGCTGCGCACCGTCTCAAAGACCTCCTGCGACGTGGCCAGCCCCCGCACCACCTCCACCAGCGCCATCACCGGCACGGGATTGAAGAAGTGCATCCCGATCACCTGCTCCGGCCTCTTCGTCTGCGCCGCGAGCTTGGTGATGGAGATGGACGATGTATTCGATGCCAGCACAACGTCTTTCGCCAGAATCCGGTCCAGGTCGCGGAAGATTGCCGCCTTCAGGTCGAACCTCTCGGTCGCCGCCTCCACAACGAAATCGCAGCCCGCCAGCTCGTCCCTCTCCACCGAGCCGGAGATGCGGCCCAGGGCAGCCTCGGCTTGCTCCCGCGTCAACTTCCCCTTCGCCGCCTCGCGCTCCAGATTCGTGCGGATGGTCGCCATTCCGCGGTCGAGGAAGCGCTGCTCCACATCGCACAGAACCACGCCAAAGCCTGCGCGCGCAAACACATGCGCAATGCCATTGCCCATGGTCCCAGCGCCAACCACGCCAACGCTCTTCATCTCTCGCATAGCTCTTCCATTCAGGGAAACCGTCCATCGGAGCTACCGGTCCGCCCTCTACCTGGCGCGCACCAGCATCACCGTGATGTTGTCGCGGCCGCCACTGTGGTTCGCGTCGTCCACCAACTGCTCGCATGCGGCGTCCAGACTGCTCCGCGCGCTCAACACCCTTTCGATCTGGGCGTCGCTCAGCTCGCGCGTCAACCCGTCGCTGCACAGCAGGAACAGGTCGCCGGGCTCGACCACGGCGTGCGTTATCTCCGGCTCCACAAACCTGGCCGAGCCGACCGCGCGCGTGATCACGCTCCGCAGGGGCGAGCGCTCAGCCTCCTCCAGCGTGAGCTGGCCCATGCGCACCTGCTCCTCCACCAGCGAGTGGTCCAGCGTCAACTGCCGCAACTGCCCGCCGCGCAACAGATAGCAGCGGCTGTCGCCAGCATGCGCCATCCACGCGCAATAGCCCTCCGCTGTCTCTTCAAACATCAGCGCAACGAGCGTTGTGCCCATGCCGCGCAGCTCAGGATGCCCCTGCGCGCGGGCGAACACGGCGCTGTTCGCTGCGACCACCGCATCATGCAGCCGATCCGCCACGCCCTCGGCGCTCGGCTGGGAATGGCTGCTCGGAGTCGCATCCTCGTCGCCCAGGGCAACAGCCTGCAGCCCATGCCCGTTGCGAACCGCCGCCTCATGCGCCGGGAATGCGGCCAGAAATGTCTCCACCGCAAGATGGCTGGCGATTTCGCCGGCGGCCGCTCCGCCCATCCCGTCGCAAAGCACAAACACGCCCGCGCCCACATCGTGGCCGCATGCGTCCTCGTTGCCGCTCCGCAGCCGACCCCTGTCAGACAACGCGGAAACCTCGAATTGATGACCGTTGCTTACCATGCTGGGAGCGGAATCGCCCGAGAACACTTCCCTGTGAGAATCAGCCAGTTGGCCGCCTGAACAACTATATCTTCACCCGCGCCTCTATCTTGACCCACCCCACGCTACGCGTCTCTACCACCGTCGGGCCATTCTGCTCGACATGCCGGCTGGTGACAACGGAGCTATTCGAAACACCGGAATCGTTATACCGGAATCCCCGCTTTTAATTTCCCCTCGACTCTGTTAATTTCCTTGTGACGCCTCCAGGGGGATCGGATATGGGCACCATCATACAGGGCGACAATCTCGCCGCGCTGCGCGAGATGCCAAGCGGATCGGTCGACTTGATTTACATCGACCCGCCCTTCAACACCGGCAGAACGCAGACCCGTCCGCGCCTGCAAACCATTCGCGACGATGCCAACGGAGACCGCACCGGCTTCAAGGGCCAGCGCTACCGCACCATCAAACTCGGCTCCTCCAGCTACGCCGACGCCTTCGAGGACTACATCGGCTTCCTGCGTCCGCGCATGACCGAGGCGCACCGCGTGCTGGCCGAGCACGGCTCCTTCTTCTTCCACATCGACCCGCGCGAGGTCCACTACTGCAAAGTCATGCTGGACGAAATCTTCGGCCGCGAATGCTTCCAGAACGAAATCATCTGGGCCTACGACTACGGTGCGCGCGCCAAAAAACGCTGGCCCGCCAAGCACGACAACATCCTCTGGTACTCAAAGCACCCCGAGATCTACACCTTCAACCTGGACGAGTGCGACCGCATCCCCTACATGGCTCCCGGTCTGGTCGGCGAAACCAAAGCCGCCCTCGGCAAGACGCCAACCGACGTCTGGTGGCACACCATCGTCCCCACCAATGGCAAGGAGCGCACCGGCTATGCGACGCAAAAACCCCTCGGCCTCATCGAACGCATCGTGAAGGTGCATTCCAACCCGGGCGATCTGCTGCTGGATTTCTTCGCAGGAAGCGGAACCCTCGGCGAGGCCGCAGCAAGGAATGAGCGGGATTTTGTTCTCGTGGACAGCAATCCCGAAGCTGTTGCAACCATGAAAAAGCGGCTCGCAAAATACGAGCCGCTCCACAATTCTCTGAACTAAAAAGCCGTCCGAAATCTATCAAGTATCGTTAGTGCTTGGCGCCAGCCGCGTCCAGCTCCGCCTGCGCCTCGTTGATGAGGATGTTGGCCTCGTCATACTTCGCGCCATCGTCCCCCGCGTCCTTCCACATCTCATGGCCGCGGTCCAGCTCCTGGTAGGCCAGAACCGTGTCGATCTTGTCCGGCGTCATGGCAATCTCGGCCAGGATCGTCACCCGCTCCGGCAGCACTTCCACAAAGCCCTGCGAAACGAAGTACACCTGGCCGGCGTTGCTGCCGCCGTGCAGCACCACGTTGCCCGAGCCAAGCTCGTCCAGCAGCGGCGCATGTCCCGCGAGCACGTCGATGAATCCCGTGCGCGTCGGAATCTCCACCGAGTCCGCCGTCCCGTCCACCAGAATGCTGTCCGGGGTCACCAGACGCACCCGCAACGTGTTGTTCCCTGCCTCTGCCATAAGAACCAATCAGCTTCCAGCTTGTAGCTCCTAGCTTTTAGCTAAGAGGCAAAGCCTTTCTCTCGAGTTCCGTTTCCTGCCACTCTCGCCAAACGGCTGAACTACCTGCGTAGCGCCTCGGCTTGAGCTAACAGCTAAAAGCTAGAAGCTAATAGCTGCCCCTAAGCCGTCTGCTTCAGCTTCTCCGCCGCCGCCAGAACGTCTTCAATGCCGCCCTTCAGATAGAACGCCTGCTCCGGAATATCATCGTGCTTGCCTTCGATGATCTCCTTGAAGCTGCGCACCGTGTCCGCGATCTTGACGTACGCTCCGGGAATGCCGGTGAAGATTTCCGCCACGTGGAACGGCTGCGAAAGGAAGCGCTGCACCTTGCGCGCGCGCGCCACGGTGATCTTGTC
>JAJZHR010000078.1 GCA_021810815.1 Acidobacteriota bacterium
TGCTGCCCAGATTTGCCCGATAACTGTCCTCATCGAGCACCCCCCGCCGAACACTTCGTCCGCCGCCGCCCCGTACCCCGCTTCCGCCGCGGAGCAGGGAATTCAGCGAGCCGTAAAGTGCATACCCCACAATAAGATGCGGCACCTCCTGCTCTTACCCAGAGCCGTCCACATGCTTCACACACCTTCAGTTCCACGCGCAAGTAGTTCATGTTTTCTCCAAAGGAATCTCGGTTCCCTTCACAGCCTGATTGTTTTCCAACGGTGCGACTGGCTGTGACGGTCTGGGGAGACATCGGCTTGCCCCGGCGAGCTCTCGTGGCCGCTCCTGGCAGTGCCGCATGTCCCGATTTGTTTCACCTTTGTCTCCTGACGGGCACATAAACAGACCAATCGGAGTCTTCCGAAACTGGGATCAATAACTATGTGCATTGGAAGCCATAAATCTATAGCTGACAGACCATGCTGTGTCAAGTACTTTGTTTTAATCAATGTTCACAATATCCCAGAAAAGAACACATGCTGCTCTTCGTCCTTTCGCGAACAAATGCATGCATTGCAATGTGCAATTTTTCTTGGAATATAGATAGCCAAATGTTATGGTTCGGGCATGAATTTTCAGGAGCTTCATGAAAGCCTCCGCACGGAGCTGGTCCGCCGTATCGATTCCGGCTTGCTGACCGGCACGCTTCTAGCCCGCCAGACCGGATATCGACAGGCCCACATGTCGAACTTCCTCAACCGCAAGCGCTCTCTCAGCCTCGAAGGGCTTGATCGAGTCCTTGCAGCCCAGAGCCTCACCATCGAGCAGATTCTGCCCTTTGATCTCGACGCCTCCGCCCAGCCGCAAGCCCATTCGCGTGATCAGGTGGAAACCATTCCCGTCGTGCATCCGTGGGCCGCTCTCAACGACGTCCGCATCTCAGACTCTTCAGTCATAGAGACCCTCCAGGTTTCCGCCTCGCGCCTGTACTCCAATCGTTCCCGCCCCTCGCCGTCTCGCGCCCATTGGCAGCGGTTTCTCGCACTCCAGCTTGATGCCAGCCTGGCCGCGCCGATGGAGCCGATTCTCCCCAGCGGCTGCATCGTCGTCCTTGACCGCCACTACAACTCGCTTGCACCCCACAGCGCGCGCCAGCCCACTGTCTACGCGGTGCGCAACGGCAGCTCCCTCGATCTCCGCTACGTCGCCCTGGAGAAGAACTCCCTCATCCTGCGCCCCCACAGCCTCAACTACCCCGTGCAGCTCATTCCGCTCGCCACCAACGCTGCTCCCTCCGACCATCTCCTGGGCCGTATCTGCATGCTCATCTCCGACCTCTGAACTCTGCCGCGTTATCTTCGTTGGGAAGCTGAGATGAAAGCGGTGCAGGAACACGGGTGCCCCGCGTCTCGGGACTCGACACTCTTTTTTGAGGCGTTGGCTCTCGTATAGCCAACAACTCCAGAGCCCTTCGTCACCCCCGGACAGATCTCCTGAGCCACCTATGAGCCACCTATGGTGGAAATCGCAAAGGCCCCGTCTCTGGTAGCATCCCTTTTGAGGAACCCGCAATGGAACAAGTCCCTGTCCAAGCCCCTGTCGCTCGCCGCAACGAAGACATCGCCCTCGATCTCCTGAAGTTTGTAGCTTCCACCGCCAACGTCGGACGCATGGCAGCCTCTGCCACCGGTTTTGTCTCCGGTGCGTCCCCCAAGGCCGACGATCAGGTCTCGCAGCTTCTCGACCTATACACTCGCTGCCTTCGCACCGTGCAGGGAAAGTAGCTCCCCGCCCGTGCCGTCCACAACCCCTTTGCGAGTAGCTGTCGCCGGCGCCGGTGCGTTTGGCCGCAACCATCTGCGCATTTACAGGGAGCTGGAGATCTCCGGAGCCACTTCCGGGGGGCCCGTCCAGCTAGCTGCCATCATCGAGCAGGACAGCACCCGCGCCGTTGCCCTCCAGCAGGAGTTCCAGGTTCCGGTCTTCCCCTCCGCTGAAGCCTGTGTCGAGCAAGTCGGGTCCGGAACACTCAGCCTCGACGCCGCCTCCGTCTGCGTGCCCACGATCCACCACGCCAGGACGACCTCAGCCCTGCTTTCCGCAGGCGTCGACGTCCTTGTGGAAAAGCCTTTCGTCTCCACCGTCGAAGAAGCAGACGCTCTCATCTCTCTGGCTGAAGCAAACCGCCGCGTCCTTCAGATTGGCCATCTCGAGCGTTTCAACCCGGCTGTCACCGCCGTCGCCGCGCACCTCAACCAGCCCATGTTTTTTGAGGCGCACCGCCTCAGCATCTTCACGCCCCGCTCGCTCGATGTCGATGTCGTCCTCGACCTCATGATCCACGATCTCGACGTCGTCCTCAGCTTTGTCGACTCCCCTGTGCGCGAAGTCCGCGCCGTTGGCCTGCCCGTTCTCTCGGGCAAAGTGGACATCGCCAACGTCCGCGTGGAGTTCCAATCCGGCTGCGTCGCCAACTTCACCGCCAGCCGCGTCAGCACCGAGCGCGTCCGGAAGCTCCGCTTCTTCCAGCCCCACCAGTACATCTCCATTGACTACGCCCGGCAGGATGCGCTCCTGATCGATGTTTCGGGAGCCGCCTCTTCCCATCCCTCCACAGGCCTCGGCGTCGGCAGTATCCCGGTCACTGAGGGCGAGCCCCTGCGCCTTGAAATCGAGTCCTTCCTCGCTTGCGTCCGCACCCGCGCCACACCGCGCGTCACCGCGCAGCAGGGCCGAGCAGCTCTCGCGCTAGCCCTCGAAATCAATCGCGCCATCGCGGACCACGCCCAAAGAGCCGGCCTTGAACGCTTCATCCAATTTTGACTGTTTTTGGCGCTGACGCTTGGAGCGGTCGCCCGTCGGTTGGCAGCACAGAGCATTCGGCAGCGCCAGCGAGCTTCGCCAGAACCCGCTATCGCTATCAGCTCAATCCATTCATTTTCCAAGAATCATGAATGCAGCATCGAGGGCGTAGCGGACCGTTCGCAAATCCCTACGGCAGCTTCTGCACCTGGGTTCCGTCGGGAATCTTCAGCTCGAAATTCTTATCGTCCAGCGGCTGATTAACACGGACACGATCCATCGTCAGTTTCACGCTGTATCTTTCCAGAGGCCGTCGGATGTTCACCGTCGATGGAAACTGCGTTCCGCCGAAGTCCTGATACGGCCCATACACCACCTGTGTCACGATGTTTCCCGAGTCGTCATAAATGTCCTGCTGGTAGGGCAGCAGCGTCGTCCTGCTGATGTGGATCACGCGCAACGCGATCATCTCGTTGCTGTCGCCTCTCCGCCGCGTCACCGTCAGGTTGTAGTCCGGCTCCTCGATGACGACCTTCCGCTTCGGATCAAGATCCATGATCCGCGTGTCCGTCGTCAGGCTCACAAATTCGTCAGGACTGACGCCAGGAACCAGCAGGGAATCGAGGAATACGCCTGGGCGAAGGTTCTCCAGGACGTTCTTTGAAGGAGTGCTCACGGCATCGCTTCCCGTGATCGCCCGGTTCTTGACGCTGATCAGCAGGGTGAACGTGTTGCCATCGCTCACCATGTCGAAGGCGTGTGTGTGCAGCACCGGAACCAGCCCGATCACCCGCAGCATCGCCGGCTTGCGCATCAGGACGTAGCCGCGCGTCTCAGGAAAATCCTTTGCTTCTCCTTTGACCGTGTCATTCGATGAAGCAGCAATTTCCACCGTGGCGGTCAGCGACTGCACCGCATCGTAGCGCTCGTTCACCTGCTTCACCAGTTGATCCACGGTCGCGTTCAGCACAATGTCCGGGCGGCGCGACTTGGCGATGCTCCGCGTTCGGGTCAAGCAACCCGTCAACGCCGGCAGCAAACACAACAGCGCCAATAGCCTGAATCCCTTTCGCATCGTCACCTGGCCCAAAAAACCTCTCCAATGTTCTACTGTCGGCGCAATGCGAGACGACCACTCTTGCGGCGGTCTTGCTCAAGCAAAGCTGCGCTGCACGTTCTTCCCGCGACTGCGGAAATCAGGAGAAATTCTCCAGGAAAATTCTGATGCAGTCCGGTTTGGAAGGGGAACCGGCAGCAGCCCACCCATAACTGGCGCATGATCAGAGCGGCCCCGGCCGCTGAGGGACTGTATGGGTGCTCAAATTCGAGTCGAACCATTCAGAGTTTCCCTAGACATCCAGTATATCCGCCCGCTCCCTCTCACCGGGCAACGCCTTCCGCCTGCCGGTAGGCCTGAACATTTTTGGAGTGCTCTCCCAGGCTTTTTGCGAACACGCTATGGCCCTTGGCATCGCTCACGAAATACAGATAATCGGTCTGCGCCGGCGACATCGCAGCCCTCAGCGAAGCCACGCCCGGGTTGCAGATAGGCCCTGGAGGCAGGCCGGTATGCTTATACGTGTTATAGGACGACTCCGACTGCAGGTCGGACTCATAAATCTTGCCGCCGTATCGTCCCTCAAGGAGTGCCGCGTAGATTACGGTGGGATCCGTCGCCAGAGGCATCCCCTGCGACAGTCGGTTCACAAACACGCTGGCCACCAGCGGGCGCTCCCGATTCACCCCCGTCTCACGCTCCACCAGAGAAGCCAGAGTCACGGTGTGGGCCACGTTTGAGGTCAGCCCCACTTGCGATGCCGTCTGCCGGAACCTCTTCACCATCGTCGCAAGTATCTGATGGGGCGAGGCTTTCCGTGAAAACCGATACGTGTCTGGAAATAGAAACCCCTCCAGGCTCGGTGCACCCGGGCTCAGATCGTTGATCAGGCTCGTGTCCGCGCGTTCTGCTTGCAGAAAGGAGTCCGCGCTCCCCAGTTTCGCCGCCTCCACCGCCTGCGCGATGTCGAAGATGTTGTATCCCTCGGGGACGGTCAGGGCCAGCGTGTACACGTCGCCGCGCTCGATCCTCGTGTACACCTCCGCTGCGCTCGCCGGATGGTCGAATCGGTATTCGCCAGCTTTCAGCGTTCCCCGCTTCCACAGCCGCAGCGCGTCAAAGGCGTATCGGCTCCGCACAATCCCTTTCGCCTGTAGCTCAGCCGCGATCTGCGTCGTTGACGTTCCCGGCAGTATCTCGACAAACGTCTCCGATGTCGGCCCGTAGGGCCAGTAGGCGAGATACGCTCCCACGCCGGCCGCAAGCAGCGTCAGCAACAACAGTACGCCAAAGAATCTCCCCATCCCCAACCCCCAGGCCATGATTCTACGTCGCCCTCAAGCTCTTCGAGCCAGACCGCAATGGGCGCGTAGACTGACACGTAGACCAACCCAGCAGACTCAAACGCAGACTGCAAAGGGATGGGATGCAGGAACGAGGGATGCAACACGCATGGTTTCAGCAGGGATGGATGCAATGGAGCAACCTCAGCGGGTCGATGTCCCCAGGCTGATGGGCCTCGACGTGGGGGATCGGCGCATCGGCGTCGCTCTGTCTGACCAGCTCGGCCTCACTGCCCAGCCCCTGCTGACCATCACGCGCACCAACCGCCGCGCCGACCTCTCTTCGCTCCGCCGCATCATCCGCAAGCACGGCATCGCGGAGATCATCGTCGGAAATCCGCTCTACATGTCCGGCGACCTCAGCCCCCAGGCCGCCAAGGCCCAGGCCTTCGCCGCAACCCTGGTCGAAGAGTTCCATCTGCCGATGCATCTGTGGGACGAGCGGCTTACCACCACTCAGGCCCACCGACAGCTTGACGACGCAGGCCATGCCAAGATGGGCCGCAAAGGCATCATCGACCAGTTGGCCGCAGTCCTGATCCTCCAGGCCTTCCTCGACCACCGTCATTCCTCGATGAGGGGGACTAAGGGCTAAAGCTTCAGAACCCCTTACTCCTCATCCCCCTACTCCTCGGCGACCACCTCAGGGAACTCAAGGCTCCCTTTCCGCACCGCCTCTGTCAGCCGCATCTCCACCTCAGCCTCGTGCCAGCCCATCCCCAGCGCGATCTCGTTCCGCAACAAATGGCGGGTGCGCTCCAGCAGCTTCGCGTCCCTCTCGCCCAGCGGCTTGCTCTTGCCCTGCACCAGCAGGCTCTTCAGCACCTGAGCTGCCTCGGTCAAAGAGCCGGTCTTCATCTTCTCGCAGTATTCGCGATACCTGTCTCTCCACTCCGCGATCACAGGCTGCTGCGCATCGCCCAGGTAGACGAAAATATCCTCGATCTCTTCTTTTCCAGCCACGCAGCGCAGCCCCACCACTTCGGCGTTCCGGCACGGCACCATCACCTTCAAACCGCTCGACTGGATGGTCAGGTTGTAATACTGTTCCGCCAGAAAACCGTTTGGCTGCGACGATATCTGGTCCACGACCGCGACGCCGTGGTTGGGATACACCACTTTGTCTCCGACGCGGAAGATCTGGCCAACCTTCATCTGTCTTCCTCCCGAACACCGCCCGCTCCCGCAGTGCGCTCCGCTCCTGCAAGTGTCCCGATGCGGTGTCCTCTGGAGGATAAAGCAAAAGCAGAAGGGGTGTCAGGCCTGCTGGGCGTCCCAGCGCGCTTCCCTGAAGCCTGAGCGCATTCCTCAAAACCAGGTGCGCCCACTCAAAAGGAAACGCCTCTCGGCCCCCGGTCGGACGGCATCTTCCTGATCCCCCGCCCGCTCCCCCCGATTAAGCCGAATTCCGCCGCAAAGGGCGACGCAGGCCCTTGCGATAACGAAAGTGCGGCGCCCAGCGTCGTATAATCGTTCCTTCAGTCGCGAGACAGAGGCAGTCGCGAGGCAGAGGTCGGCCATGAGGCAAGTGGCGATCCACCCTGCTACAGACTGCCGCAGGCAACCCTACTCTTTTACGGATGTGGCATGAACGAACAAGTCGTCAAACGATTGGCCGAAGAGATCAAGGTGCTCGAGCACGAGCTCACCACCGAGCTCCCGGCGGAAATCAAGAAGGCCGTTGCACTGGGCGACCTGAGCGAGAACGCCGAATACCACATGGCCAAGCAGCGCCAGGTGTTTGTCAACGCTCGCCTCGGCCAGTTGAAGGCCCGGATGGCGGAGTTCTCGCTTGTCAATCTCGCCAACATACCCCGGGACAAGACCGCATTCGGATCAACGATTCTCGTCTTCGACAACACCAAGAATGAGGAGCTCGAATACAAGCTCGTCACCAGCGAAGAGTCCGACGTCACCAAGGGCTTGGTCTCCACCACCTCGCCCATTGGACGTGCGCTGGTCGGCAAGAGGGTCGGCGACATCGCGACAGTGATTACGCCCAATGGCAAGCGCGACCTCGAAGTCCTCAAGTTCACCACCATCCACGACGAGCTCGGCGCGGAAGCCGCATCGAAGTAGCCTGCAATGGCGGGCCGAACTTCTTTTGAAGGGGACTGGCTTCGGCCTCTCCGTTGAACGCAACGACACAGCGCGGCTTCAGCCGCTGAGGAAACGCTCGAAGTGACCTGGACAAGCACCTTCGGAAGCGGCTGCGGATGGCTCCTGCAAAGGATCGTGAACGGTCTCGCCCTCACGCGCATCTCCCCCAACGTCCTCACCTTCATCGGCCTCATCATCAACATCGCAGCCGCCTTCTTCTTCGGCTACGCCCGCGCCGGCAACGGCGTCCGCATGTTCGTCTACGCCGGCCTGGTCATCATCGGCGCCGGCATCTTCGACATGGTCGATGGCCGCGTCGCCCGGCAGACCAACCAGGTCTCGGTCTTCGGCGCTTTCTTTGATTCGGTGATGGACCGCTACTCCGACGTAGCCCTCTTCTTCGGCCTGCTCGTCTACTACGCGCGCGGCGACCGCTTCTTCTACGTCGGCCTGGTCGCCTTCGTCATGGTCACTTCGCTCATGGTCAGCTACACGCGCGCCCGCGCCGAGGCCCTGATCGGAGCCTGCAAAGTCGGCTTCATGGAGCGGCCCGAGCGCATCGTTCTCGTTATCATCGGCGCACTCTTCAACAAATGGGGAGTAATGGCCCCGGCGCTCTGGGTTCTGGCGCTGCTCTCCACCATCACCGTCATCCACCGCATCCGCTACACCTACCAGGAAACCGAGCGGCGGAGACTCGCCTCCGCAGCCTGATCCGCCATCGCAGCATCTCCTTCCGTGCGCAGGAGTGTAAAGGATGTCTTGAGACTGAGCACTCGCTTCTGAGACGCAGGTTTCCCTCGGCCGCTTGCGCGATCGCGAATCCCCTTGATCAGCAGTTCCTTTGGACCTCGGGACAAAGCGAAACCTGCACTATCCTTGTGTTGGTCGTACCGTAATGGCAAAAAAGCAGATGGAACGGAGTGTGAATGAACATCCATAAGTCACTGGCCCCCCTGTTCGTGCTGGTTCTCAGCATTGTGGTCCTGCACTCGAACATCCTCCCAGCACAAACTCAGCCCCCAGCCAATGCGAAGACGACCTCATCGCACGACTCAGCCGATGCAGATGCGAAGAAAACTGCGGAAGCAGCGCCCGCATCCTCTGAGCCAGACTCCACCACGGCAGGCACAGTCACCGTTGGCGGACAGGCCATCGCCTATCGCGCCGTCGCAGGCACCCTCACCGTTGGCT
>JAJZHR010000079.1 GCA_021810815.1 Acidobacteriota bacterium
GAGCACCCCTCAGCCGGGCAGCCTTCGCCCTCGTTCACGTCCCGGATATCGGCGCAGACCGTCCACGTGAAGTCGCGTCCCGGAGTCACATTGCGCAGATGGTAATCCAGCCTGTTGGCTCCTGCGACAAAGTTGCTGCGGCCCTTGAGAGACTCGTCCATGAGCACGACCGTCTTGAACCTGCCTCCCTGGAATCCGCCGACCTGGCCATTCTTGGCCTTCGAAAAGCCTTCATGCCGATGGAACTGGCCGCGGTTCGGCCGGCCGGGCAGCGATCCCTTGCTGAACACTTCCTCCCACGCCTTCTCCTCCACCACATTCTCCAGCCCAACCGGCCCAAGGAACCCTCCCGGCCCCTTGAAAACGTCCTCCAGCTCCTCGGCCTGCATCGGGCGCAGTTCGCCAGCCTCCAGGCGTCCAAGCAGCTTGGCTTCATTCACCTGGTGATCGCCTCTCAGAAAGACCGCCACGGGCAGCAGGTGATTCGATCCGTCGCTGAACTTGTAGCTCGCCATATATGCCACGCACTTGATGTCCGAGGCAGGCGAAATCCTGAAGAACTTGGCCACATCGACAATGGCAGCGCATCCCGGCGTATAGACCAGCTCCGGCGTTCCGTCCCCGGTCGGCTCCATCTCGCTCACCGCCTCCAGCCGCGACGTCGCCTTCTCCAGGTTCGCTGCGTACCCGCAGTCCGGGCAGCTTGCGATCAGGTCTTCTCCGGCATCGGTGTAGACCATGAACTCCTGCGACTGCGACCCGCCCATCGCCCCCGAATCCGCCTCCACCGCCACAAATCTCAGCCCGCAGCGGGTGAAGATCTTCCGGTAGACGGCATCGTGCTTGTCGTAGCTCTCGTCCAGTCCCGCCTCGTCGATGTCGAAAGAATAGGCGTCCTTCATGAGGAACTGGCGCACCCGCAGCAGCCCCGACTTCGGCCTCGGCTCGTCGCGGAACTTGGTCTGGATCTGGTACCAGATCTGCGGCAGTTGCTTGTAGCTGCGCAGCTCATTCCGCGCAATCGAGGTCATCACCTCTTCATGCGTCATCGCCAGGCACAGCTCCGCTCCCTTGCGGTCCTTCAGCCGGAACATGTTGTCCCCCATGCCCGTCCATCGACCGCTCTCCTCCCACAACTCGCGAGGGTTCAGCGTCGGCAGCAGGAACTCCTGGCCGATGGTGTCCATCTCCTCGCGGACGATGCCGACGATCTTGTGGATCGCCCGCAACCCCAGCGGCAGGTAGCTGTAAATGCCAGCTCCAAGTTGGCGGATATATCCGGCGCGGAGAAGAAGTTTATGGCTGGCCACTTCGGCGTCCGCCGGGGCCTCGCGCAGGGTAGGAATAAAAAGCTTCGACCAGCGTTGCATGGGTGCTTTCCGGTGCTGTCTTCCGTTCGATTGGGTGCAAAGGGCCATTCTAAACCGCCAGCACCGGGCACCGGAAAAAGAGCACCCAGTTTCACCGCACCGCCACCGTGCATTTACCGTGCATTCACCGTGCGCTGACCGTGCCCCTGACCGTCAAACGACCGTGAATCGACCGGAGAATATCCGGTGCTTTCACCGTCCGAATGCGCGCAACTCCGTTATATTGGTAGCCAAGATGCCACAAGACCCGTTGAAGATCGAGACCTCCTCCGGCAGCCGTCCAGGAACCACCATCGTCCGCCTGGCTGGCCCCCTCACCATCGCTAACCTGTTTGGTTTCCAAGACATACTGCGCGGCATCGCCTCGCCCCTCACCGTGATCGACCTCGCCAACGTCCCCTACATGGACTCCGCCGGACTCGGCTCCGTGCTGAACTTTTACGTCTCGTCCAACAAGCAGGGACGCAAAATGGCCGTAGCCGCGCCGAATCAACGGATTACAGCCCTCATCGAGCTCACGAAAGTGAACACCGTGCTGAAGGTATTCCCAACGGTGGACGCGGCTGAAGCAGAAATGTAACGGCAGGGGATCGAGATGTTAAGTGTTTTATATTCAGTAATCTGGACGAGGCAAGCGTTCCTCTAACCCCGGCTCCCTGATCCCTGATCCCTGTTCTTCGTTCCCCACAGATCATGCAGATGAATCACGCCTTCCGCGTGGCGGGCTGCGTCCACCACCACCAGCGCGGTGATCTTCCTCTCCTCCATGATGGCCAGCGCGCTGGAGGCGAGAGCATCTCCGTTGATGGTGCGGGGATTGGTGTTCATCACCTCTGAGGCTGTCTTTTCAAGGGCATGCGGCCCCTCGCGCTCCAGCAGGCGGCGCAGATCGCCGTCGCTGATGATACCCAGCAGCCGGCCTGCCTCATGGCGGCGCGTCTCCAGCACCGTCGTCATCCCCAGCCCCTTGCGCGACATTTCGTAGATCACCTCCGGCATGGGCGTGATGGGTGTCACCTGCGGCAGAGCAGGGCCGGTGTGCATCAGTTGCCGGACGGATTGCAGCCGCTTGCCCAGCCTTCCACCTGGGTGCAGATCTGCGAAGTCCTCTGGACGGAAGCCTTTACGGCGGCTCACCGCCATCGCCAGAGCATCGCCCAGAGCCAGCATGACCGTCGTCGACGCGGTGGGAGCGAGATCCAGCGAACAAGCTTCCTCCGCCACCGAGCAGTCCAGCACCACGTCGCTGGCCTGTGCGAGCGTGGATGCCGGGTCGCCGCAGAAGCTGATGAGAGCGTCGCCGAGCTTCTTCAGCAGGTCGAGCAGGCGCAGAATCTCCTCCGTCTCGCCGCTGAGCGACAGCGCGACCACAACGTCGCCCTCGGTCAGCATGCCCAGATCGCCGTGGATGGCCTCGGCCGGATGCAGAAACAGCGCCGGCGTTCCGGTGGAACTGAGCGTGGCCGCGATTTTCTGCGCGATGATGCCGCTCTTGCCCATGCCCATCAGGACGACGCGGCCGCGATTCTCTGAGCAGCCGACGAGCAGTTCCGCCGCCCGCTCGAAGTGGCCGTGCATGGGCCCTTTCAGTGCAGCGTCCATGCGGTCTGCGAGCGCGAGCAGGGCGTCAGCCTCAATGCGAATGAATTCAGCCGGATTGTTGGAAGAGGCGTCCATAAGTTTGCAGGGGAAAATTCCTGAGGAAACTTTACGATGCTAGCAGAGCGGTACACTGAAATGTGGGCTGGGACGGATCGGCAACAGGAACCGCAGCCCAGGGGAGACGATCTGTGAAGCGGAATGCGTTGGTGCCGTTGGTGATTCTGGTGGTGATCGTCGGCCTGCTATGGGCAGCCGTGCATAACCTTCGCGAGCGCAGGTTGCAGATGGAGCAGCAGGCGGCTACCCATGTTGATCTGATTCCGGATAACGCCAATGCGCCAGCCGCGCAGGGCAGCCCGGGGAGCAGCAGTCCGGACACAGAGGATGCCGAGCCCGATCTCCGCGGCAAGATGGCCCCCGCGTTCACGCTGGTTTCGCTGGATGGGAAGAAGGTTTCCCTCGCGGATTACAAAGGCAAAGCCGTGCTCATTAACTTCTGGGCCACGTGGTGCGGCCCGTGCAAGCTGGAGATGCCCTGGTTCATTGATCTCCAGAAGAAGTACGCAGCTCAGGGATTCACCGTTCTTGGCATCAGCGAGGACGACGGCGGCAAGGATGAGGTTCAGAAATTCGCCACGAAAATCGGCGTGAATTACCCCATCCTGCTGGAGAATGGCGCCGCTGGCAAAGCGTATGGCGGCGTGGAATACCTGCCCACGAGCTACTATGTGGACCGTGGCGGCAAGATAGTTGCTGAGAGCGCCGGCCTGATCTCGAAGGACGAGATAGAGGCGAATATCCAGAAGGCAATGGCCGGCGGCGGCGCTCCAGTCCCGACTCCGGTTCAGACGGCGGCCAAGCCAGCAGGTGGCGAATGATGCGCGGATACTCTCCGAAATTCACCGTGTTGGTGGCGCTGTTTTCCTTCGCCGCGCTCTCGCTTCGGTCGGTCCATGCGCAGCAGGAGTCGCTGTCGATTCCAGGCATCAGCAGCACGGCGCACTCCAAGCAGTTCGTGACCCTGGCCAATGGCGATGCAGCGACCGCTGCCGCCAACAAACCCACAGTTGTCGAGCTGCGCTTTCGCGTGGACAGCGGCCTCCATGTGCATTCGCACACCCCCAGCTCGGAGTTCTACATTCCCACCACGCTCACTCTTCTGCCAGACAGCGGCGTGGCTGTAAAAGGGATTGCGTATCCCCCAGGGCAAGCGTACAGCTTCAGCGCAGCTCCGAAAGAGAAGCTGAGTGTCTATACGGGAGAGTTCGTGGTGAAGGCGACGGTGCTGATGCCTGCGGGCAGCCACACGCTGCGCGGCACCCTGCGCTACCAGGCCTGCGATAACGGCTCCTGCTTTCCGCCGCGGACGCTTCCTGTGAGTGTTGTGGTGGAGGCCCGCTGAGCCATTTCCTGAATGGTGAAGCCGGACACGGCTCGAATTGCCCTTTGCGCAAGGAGGACAGGCAAGTGCAACTCTCCTGCTCAGCTCGGCGATGTCGCTGGCGGAACCAACGGCAGCCGTATCAGGAACTCAGTGCCGTTGTCCGACGTGGTGAAGCGAATGTCGCCGCCGTACTGGCCGACCACGATGCGATGGGCGATGTCCAGCCCCAGCCCGGTGCCTTCGCCCACCTCCTTGGTCGTGAAGAAAGGCTCAAAGATGTGCGCCTTGCACTCCTCGGGCACGCCGACTCCATCGTCGGCGATGCTCACGCAGATTTCACCAGTGTCAGGCGGTCCTTCCACCCAGGTGCGCACCTTGATGTTGCCCTTCGGTGAGACAGCGTCAATGGCGTTGTCCAGCAGATTGGTCCAAATCTGATTCAGGCCCGTGCCTCGCGTCCGCAACTGCGGCAGGTCGGCTGCCAGATCTTTGGAAATGCGAATCTCCTTGGGACGGAACTTGTGGCTGAGAATCAGCAGCGTGGAGCGCAGGCTGTCATTCACGTCTACGGTGTGCGTCTCCGCTTTGTCTTCGTAGGAGTATTTCTTCACCGCGTGGACCAGTTCGGTAACTCTGCCGACGCTTTCCTCAATGGTGCCCACCATTTGCATGCTGCTCACCAGCGCCTCCAGCCAGTTGAGGGAGTCTGAGAACATCTCCCCCTCGTAAACGGAGCGCGCACAGGCCAACTGCTCGTGGGCCATGCCGATGCCCACCAGCGTCGGCGCCAACTTCCACGCGTTTGCCACCTGGTTGGCGTCCAGCCACTCGGCCAGTGCTTCCTCGGCATCGGACTGCTCCAGGGAATTCATTGTCTCCGGCTTGGCGGCGCTCAGTGCCTGCTCCTGCAACTGCAGCATGCAGTCCCATTGTTCCTGATTCAGGGAGACGTGGCTGAAGCGTAGGCTCATCTGCTGCAACCGCACCAGGTTGCGGCGCAACTGGGACGCTGCGCGTTTGGCGGCAGCTCCAGGATTGTTCAATTCGTGCATCAGGCCAGCTGCCAGCGTCCCTAGGGAGACGAGTTTCTCACGCTGTAGCGTGCGATTTTGCATCATCTGCAAGCGGAGGGACATATTGCGCAGAATTGCCTGGCGCACCACAGGGCAGCTCGCCATCAGCTTCCAGAATGCGTCCTCGCTCAGGCGGATAAAGGTACTTGGCTCAGCGATTTCCACGTTGACAGAGTTTGGCGTTCCTGCCAGCAAAGCGACCTCGCCGAAAGTCTCCGAGCCGGACTTCATCCCAATGATGGTGCGGCGGCCATCGCTTTGGTCCTGGTAAACGCGGACTCCGCCGTGGAGCAGGATCCAGAAATGCTTCTCTGCGCTGTCCTGTTGCAGCAAGAGGTCTCCGGCCTGAAGCTCCAACTGCTCGGCCCCCTCGAAGCAGCGCATCTGGTCGTCTGTGATCGAGGCGAAGACCGGGATGCGCCGCAGCTGTTCCATCAGGGTAGGGAAATCCATCAAGGGAACTATCGAACGGGCGACTGCCACCGTCGCGGACGACGGAATTCTGGCATCGCCAGCCTCGCCAAGGGGAGCAGGCGTTGCAGGGGACGATGCTGTGCTGTCCGCTTCCTCCGCCTCGATTTTTCCTTGTTCCAACATCTATTGTCCCGTTCTGTTCTGCGGCTCAAAGGATTGCCGATGGAATCTTTGATTTAAGTTACTCTGCAATTCCCTCAGGGGCGAAAGTCCGCTGTGTTTCAGCCAGGTATGGCGGGACTGATCGTCCCCCACTTCAAAGCTGACGTTGTTCAGAGATGGCCAAGTCGGCATTAAACGCTTGCAAGGTACTGATGCACAAACTGGATGGCAATGGAGCCCTCGCCCACGGCCGAGGCGCACCGCTTCACAGAGCCGTGCCGCAGGTCGCCCGCGACGAAGATCCCGGGCACGCTGGTCTCCAGCAAATAGGGCTCTCGATCCAGCTTCCAGGTGGTCGGCAGCTTGCTGTCCACTATCAAATCTGGCCCGGAGAGCACAAAACCTTTTCTGTCGCGCAGCACTTCGGCCGGCAGCCAGTCTGCCTTTGGCTCAGCGCCGATGAAGATGAAGAGCCCCATGGCCGGCCGCTGCTCCTCTCCGTGCGGCGTTTTCAGGCGGACACACTCCAGGCGCTCCTCGCCGTACGCTTCCATCACCTCCGCATGGGTCTCCACAACGATGTTCGGCGTGGCCTGAATCTGGTTGATCAGGTACTTGGACATGCTTTTTTCCAGGGAGTCAGCACGCACCACCATATGGACTTTCCTCGCGAATCTGGCAAAGTGCATGGCGGCCTGTCCGGCGGAGTTCGCTCCTCCGACGATGTAGACATCGCCATCGCTGCAGGAGATGGCCTCCGTCAGCGCGGCTCCATAATAGACGCCCGCGCCGCCGAGTCGTTCCACGCCGGGAATCTCGAGCTTGCGATAGGAGACGCCCATGGACAGGAGGCAGACGTGGCAGCTTACCTCGCGCCCGTCGGCCAGTTGCACGATGTGGTAGTTCTGGTCCTGGCGCAGGGCGGTGGCGCGCTGGGTCAGGAATTCCGCGCCGAAACGGGATGCCTGGACGAAGGCGCGGCGCGCTAGCTCAGCTCCGCCGACCCCGGACGGGAAGCCGAGGTAGTTTTCGATGCGCGAGCTGCTGCCAGCCTGCCCGCCGGGAGCGTCGCACTCGATCAGCAGCGTGCGCAGCCCCTCGGACGCTCCGTACACGCCTGCGGCAAGGCCGGCGGGGCCTGCTCCGATGACGACCACGTCGTAGAACTCCTGTGCGGCCTGGACGCTCATGCCTACCTTTGCGGCCAGTTCCGTCTGCGAGGGCTGCACCAGCGATGTGCCGTCGGGGAACAGAACCACGGGTAGCTTCGAGTCGTCGAGGCCTGCCTCCTTCAACGCGGTCAGAGCGTCCGGATTCGCCTCTGGATTCAGCGACTGGTAGGGAATGTGGTTGGTGGACAGGAAGCCGCGCACCTGATGGTCCAGCGGGGACCAGCGGTGGCCCACCACGCGCAGGCCCTGGAAGGGCGGCTTGAACCCCTCCAGCCAGGATTCCAGCAGGTCGTCCAGGATGGGGTAGAGCTTCTCCTCTGGCGGGTCCCATGGCTTGTTCAGATAGTAGTGAATTTTGGCGGAATTGATGGCACGAATGGCCGCCTCAGTGTCGGCGTAGGCGGTGAGCAGAGCGCGCTTCGCCTCTGGGAAGAGGGTCATCGTCTGCTCCAGGAACTCGACTCCCGTCATTCCGGGCATTCGCTGGTCGGAGAGGAAGAGGGCGACGGACTCCTTGCGATCCAGCAATTGGCGGCAAATATCCAGTGCGGCCTGGCCGGAGGCAGCACGCAGGATGCGGTAGTTCGCTCCGTATTGACGGCGCAAATCCTGCACGACTGCTTCCAGAACGCTGGTGTCATCGTCTATGGCTAACAAGACAGGCTTCGGCATATATGGGTACAGTCTAGAGCGTCTGTCGGTGGATGTTCGAATGTGCAAAATTCCAGATGTTGTGCATTCGATTCCACAAGCTGGAATGGGGTTGCGGAAAATTGCGTTGGCTGCCGGACGGCGGGTGGATGAGTTTCCGTTTAGGCTTATAGGCTCTCTCTGTCCGAATCAGGTACATCTTTTCGCAGTGGAAGCCCTAAGCCGATGAAAGGGTTGTGTTCTACCGAGCTAACGAAAGTGCGAGCCAGATTATGAACAAGATCATCCTCGCCGACAACCAGGCCATCTTCCGCGCGGGAGCAGCACGCGTCCTCGCTTTGGAGGAGGATATGCGCATCGTGGCGCAGTGCGATGATGCTTCGCGTCTGTTGCATGCCATCGAAAGCTACCGCAGCACCATCACCCTGTTCGCGTCCTCGCTTCGGCTGGATATCGGGGAGGTGTTGAACCAGATCTCCTCGGTCGGCAGCAAGGCGGTGCTCATCGCCGAAAACGGGGAACAACTGGGCGCGGAGACACTGTTGCGGCTGGATGGAATGGTGGATCGCTCCATAAGCGGTAGCGACCTGGTGGAGTGCATGCGCGATGTGAGCCGCGGAAAACGCTGCATTTGCAGGGCTGTTC
>JAJZHR010000080.1 GCA_021810815.1 Acidobacteriota bacterium
CGATGGGTTAGACGGGTTCGCGTTGGCCGGAGCGCCAGCTTTTGTAGGCGGCGTCGAGGGCTAGCATGTTCTTCCAACTGTCGATGGCGGTGGCGGGATAGGTGGCCTGGCCGCGTAGGGCGAGGGCGAATCCGTCCAGCATGCGGGTGTAGCTGTCGAGGTTGTTCAGGGCTGCGGACTCGATGACTTCGCCATTGCGGCGGAGGACGACATCGACGGGGTGATCGACGGAGAGGCCGTTCTCGGAGGTGATGACGCCGTTGTCTCCGGTGACCTCGATGAGGGTGCGATAGGGGGTGCGGGCGCTGGTGGTTACGTTGGCGAAGAGGCCGCCGGTCATTTCAAGCTGCAGGGCGGCGAAGGCTTCGACGCCGCCGGAGAGTGCGTCGGCGCGGGCGAGCGTGGAGACGGAGAGGACGTCGCTGCCGGTGACGAGGCGGATGGCGTCGATGCAGTGGACGCCCACGTCGCCGATGGGGCCGCCGTTGGCGAGGGAGGGATCGGTGATCCACTTGCGCGAGCTTTTCTGGGCGGGGTAGGAGAACTGCGCGTGGGCGAGGACGGGTGAGCCGATGTGGCCGGCGGCGATCCAGTCGCGGATGAGTTCGAGGGAGCGGTTGAAGCGGTAGTTGTGACCGATGCCGAGAAGGAGGCCGGCGGCTTCTGCGGCGTCGACCATCTGGCGGGCCTGGGCAGCGTTCATGGCCAGGGGCTTCTCGCAGAGGACGGGCTTGCCGTGGCGCAGGGCGAGGAGGGTGTGCTCGAGGTGAAGAGCGTCAGGCGAGGCGACGAAGATGGCGTCGATGTCGGGAGAGGCGCAGAGGTCTTCCGGAGTGGCGTAGGAGGTGGCGTGGTACGCAGCGGCGTTGGCTGCGGCCTGCTGCTGGTCGCGCCTCCAGAGACCTCCGAGCACGGAGTGCTGGGTGTGGGCAAAGCCGGGCATGAGACGACGCACAGCGTGGAGACCGAAGCCGAGGATTCCGTAGCGAGTTTTCATAGAGGGTCGTTGGGCTGCTGGGAGAGATTGTAAATTGCGGCTTGCCGGAGCGGGGATTCTGCCCTGGGATGAGCAGTTGGGGCTGCGTGGGCAAGAGCGGTCGCGAATCAGCTATGAGCTATGAGCTTTGAGCGGTGAGCTTTGAGCGAAGCGGGAGCTTGCTTTGGCTCGATGCAGGGGCTTCCCTGCTTGCTCAGATTTCAGTTATCAGGTTTCAGTTATTAGTGGGTGCTTCAGTGGGCGTCGTTCTTGAAGATTTCCTCGGCGTAGAAGTTCTGGACGCGTGCCTGGTCGCGGAGCATTTCGAAGTAGGCGCTCTTGAGGAGCTGCGAGCGGCTATCGCGCAACTGCTGGCGAATGGCCTGCTGGACGCGCGGATCGCTGAGTTCCCGCTGGCCTGCGGGCTCCTTGGAGATGAGCTTGTAGATGGCGTAGCCGACGATCTTCTTTGAGGAGGGCTGATCGAAGACGGGGAGGATTTCAGTGATCTGGCCGGGCTTGAGCTTGGTGACGCTGTTGTAGATGTTGGCGTCGGCATGGAGCTGGGACTCTGGGATGAAGCCCATGTCGCCTCCGTTGCTGGAGGTGGCGGGTTGCTCAGAGAAGTTCATGGCGATGGCGCCGAAGTCTTCGCCGCTTTCGAGGCGGTTGTGCAGGGCCTGAATTTTCTTTTTGGCGTCGGCGTCGTTGCTGGCTTTGCTGTTCTGGAGATTGATGGGCTGGTTCGTGGGAACCGAGGTGACGATGATCTGCGCGAGATGGTACTGGGCTTCGACGAGGTTGAACTCGGATTTGTGCGTGTTGTAGTAGTCGCTGATCTCGGCGTCTGAGACGTTGATCTTGGAGTTGATTTCCTTGTTCAGGAGCTTCTCGTTGGTGAGCGAGCGGCGGAGGTCGTGCTTCAGGTCGTCGAGGGTGAGGTTCTTGTCCTTGAGGCGCTGGTCGAACTGATCCTGGGTGTAGGGAGCTTTGATCTCGGCGATTTTGGCGTCGACCTCGGCGTCCGTGGCGAGGAGGTTGAGCTTGGCCGCGCGCTGCTGCATGATTTCGTCTTCGATCAACTGGTGGAGGATGTTGAGGCGAAGGCTGTCGGCCTGCTCGGCGGTGGGCTGCTGGGGCTGCGACTGGTCGGCGAGGGAATTTTTGTAGTACTTCTCCAGCTCGGTCTTCAGGATGGAGTGGCCGTTGACGGTGGCGGCGACGTCTGGACTGTGGCCGCGGTCGCAGCCGGTCGCGAGCGAGAGCGCCAACGGAAGGACCAGGGCGGCCAGCGCGGGGATACGGACATGCGCGCTGCGGAAGAAGGAGGACTTGCTGGTTCCGGGTTTGCTGATGCTGGGCTTCGTGGTGCTGGTTCCGTGTGTGCTTGGCAAGTCAGACTCCCGGCCAGATTGCGATGGCGCGTCTTAAAGCAAAGGTTATTGGGTACGAGCATATTCTAGCCCGAATGCAGGGCTTTTACGGTCTATTTCGCGGGTGGCGCTCCGGAGGTGCTGGCTGGCGGAGTGGCGCTGTTCGACGCTGGTGCTGGAGTCGGAGCCGGTGTTGCGGCTGGCGGCGGCGGTGGCGTGATGCCTTTGGCGATGAGGGCGCGGTCGATGACCTTCCAGACGTCTGCGGTGGGGACTGCGCCATCGATCTGCTCGCCGTCGACGAAGAGGATGGGGGTGGCGTTGACACCGAGGGACTCGCCCTCCTTCATGGAGGCGCGGATGCCGGTGTCGTCCTGTTTGTCGATGCAGGCTTTCAGTTTGGTGGCGTCGAGCTTGTCGGTCTGTCCCTGCTTCACTGCCAGTTCATCGAGCTGGGTGGATGCCTGGGCCAAGGTGTGCTGCGCCCCTCCCATGTCGGCTGCGTGCGCATGGACGTAGTCGACGAAGTTCCAATAGGCGGTGTTGCTCTGGGCGAAGAGGCAGTTGGAGTCGACGGCGGCGTGCATGGCCCAGGGATGGATTTCGATGAGGGGAAAGTCCTTGTAGGCGATGCTGATCTTTCCCTTGTAGTGGTCGAGGGTGGCGGGGAAGAGCTGCTCATGCATGCGTGCGCAGAAGGGGCACTCGAGGTCGTCGAAGACGACGATTTTGACGGGAGCGTTGGCGTCGCCGCGCATGGGGCGGCCTGCGCCGGAGACGACGGAGGAGGGATCCTGGCCGATGTCGAATTTCTGCATGCGGGCGAGGGTTTTGCCGTCGGTGGAGATGAGGAAGTCCACCGGAGGCTGGGTATTGCCGCCGCGCGAGAAGATGATGGGCAGGGTGTCGTAGCCGGCGAAGGCGCTGGGCGTGCGCTTGCCGAGCTGGATGGTGACGTCTGCGGGGACCTGGAACTTCTGGCGCACCATGATCTGAACGCGGCGCTCGATCTGCTGCTGAGAACCTGCGGCGGAAGCCGCCGAGGATGGCTCTGTGGACGCGTTCGCGCTGCCGGCCTTGGTGGCTTGCGCGTGGCAGCCGAGGCCGAGAGAAATGGCCAGCGAAAGGGCTGCGCAGGCCGCGAGATTGCTGGCGGCGGGAAGGCGGGGCAGAGGCTTCGAGGAGAGGAAATTCACACTCCATTGTCTCATGGGGGGTGTGGGGCACTCGGCCGAGCGCGAACAGGGCGCGCTGGCACCTTGTAGTCAACGGCTATCCGGGAAATCAAAGTTCATCCGGCGCTCGTGCCTTTGTGCCGCCTTTTGGCCTTGAGCATCATGTATGCGAGGGTGAAGCCGAAAGCAATCAGTCCGCTGCAAGCGCCGATGATAAGAGACGTGTATTCACCCATCGGGCCTCCTCCTCTCGATATAACAGCCAGCGAGGAAAAAGAATGCGCTGATGGCCACTGCGGCCAAGGTCCACCAGGTTGTGATGTGGCCTGTGACCACTGTGTCCAGGATGGAGAACACGAAGATCAGAATCCCGATATCGCGGAATCCCTCTCCGACCATCTCTTCGAATGGCTTTTTCTGTGCCACAGCGGCCGACCCCAGCGAGTTCGCTGATTTCTGCAAACTTCTCATCTATAAGACGCTGATTTGGGCGCGCGCGCATAATTTTCGTTGCGAGAGCCTGTTTCAAGCCACAACCGTAGCGAGGCGGAGAGCAGGATTATGCGCGGATGGGTTGCTCGGACGGGTGATAATCTTGAGTCTTGGACACGCACATGCAGATTCCCTCCGTGGCGGAGACCACATCGCCGAGCGCCAGCGTCAGCAGCAGCACTCTTGTCAGCAGAGCTACCGGCGCCAGCAGCGCAGGGGCGGGCAGCCGCTTTGTGCGGGCTTGCCTGCGTCAGCCGGTGGATCGCACGCCGGTGTGGTTTCTGCGCCAGGCGGGGCGCTATATGCCGGAGTACATGGCCGTGCGCAAGCACCACACGCTGCTGGAGATCTGCAAGAGCCCGGAGATCGCGGCCGAGGTGACCATTACGGCGGCGGAGAAGCTGGGCGTGGATGCGGCGATTATTTTTGCCGACCTGCTGCTGCCGTTCGAGGTGATGGGCCTGGACTTCGAGTTTGTGGCGGGCGAGGGACCGATGGTCCACAAGCCGGTGCGGACGGCGGAGGACATTGCTGCTCTGCGGACGGATCGGGCAGCGGACCTGGGGTATGTGGCGGAGGCGATTGGCAAGGTGGCGGCGCACTTCAGGCAGCCGCGCGCCGATGGGGACCAGCTTGGGATCATCGGATTCTGCGGAGCTCCGTTCACGCTGGCAAGCTACATGATCGAGGGCGGAAGCTCGCGGAATTATGTGGAGACCAAGACGCTGATGTACCGGCAGCCTGCGGCGTGGCAGATGCTGATGGAGAAGCTGAACCTGGTGCTGACGGAGTATGCGCTGCAGCAGGTGGAGGCTGGCGCGGACGTGATTCAGATTTTCGATAGCTGGGCGGGTGCTCTGAGCGTGGCCGACTATCGCGAGTTCGTGCTGCCGGCGACGGCGGCCCTGGTGCGGGCGGTGCAGGGGCATGGAGTTCCGGTGATTTACTTCGGAGTGGACACGGCGAGCCTGCTGCCGACGATGCGCGAGACGGGTGCGGATGTGATTGGGCTGGATTGGCGCGTTCCTCTGGACGCGGGCTGGGAAGCGGTGGGTCATAACCGCGGTGTGCAGGGGAATCTGGACCCGATTACGCTGTTTGCCGGGCCGGAGCTGCTGCGGCAACGTGTGCGCGAGGTGATGGAGCAGGCGGGCGGACGGCCGGGACACATCTTCAACCTAGGGCATGGGATCGTTCCGGGGACGCCGGTGGAGAGTGCGCAGCGCGTGGTGGAGTATGTGCGCGAGTTCTGCGCTGGCTGAAGGTTCGCTGGTTCGATGGGCGTTTGTTCGGACGCGAAGGAAGGCTGGAGCGAATCAGCTTTGAGCTGTGAGCTAAGACAAACGCCGAACAAGTACGTATGCCATCGCGCGATTTGATCAGAGCTTTCCTGAGGCAAAATTATGGGCGATGCGACGAAGACTGCGGTGCTGCTGCTGGCGCATGGAACTCCGGACACGGTCGAGGAGATTCCGGAATATCTGAAGAACGTGGTGAGCGGACGGACTCTGCCGCAGCAGGTGGTGGAGGAGATCCAGCACCGCTATGCGCAGATTGGCAATTCGCCGCTGACGCGGCTGACGATGGAGCAGGCGGCGCTGCTGCAGGAGGCGGTTGGGCTGCCGGTGTATGTGGGCATGCGCAACTGGAAGCCGTATATCGCGGACACGGTGCGTGCGATGCGTGCCGATGGCGTGACTTCGGCGGTGGCGATCTGCCTGGCTCCGCAGAATTCGCGGACCAGCGTGGGGCTGTACCGCAGGGCTGCGGTCGCCGAGGCGGGATCGGGCGCGGATGCTCTGCGCATGGACTTCATCGACGCCTGGGCCGAGCATCCACTGCTGGCGGATGCTTTTGCGGAGCGGCTGAGGTTGGTCTGGGCGAAGGCCTGCGCCGAGGCTGGAGGGAAGGTTCCTGTGCTGTTTACGGCGCACAGCGTTCCCTGCCGGACGATTCAGACTCCGGGCGCGGAGGGCAGCGGCGGGCGGCCTGCGGCCGACGGTGCTGCTGCCGCTGACGCAGGGACGGAGGCGCGGGTGCGGCCTACTGCGGCGGAGAAGTCGTATGCTCTGCCAACGGGAGCTGCGCAGGGGCCTGATCCGTATCCGGTGGAAGCGAAGAAGACGGCGGCGCTGGTGGCGGAGCGGATCAAAGGTCTGGAGGACTGGTACTTCGCGTTCCAGAGCCAGGGTGCTTCAGGAGGGCCGTGGATCGGACCTTCGGTGGAGGAGACGCTGCGCGCGGTGAAGGAGAGCGGGGCCGCCGGTGTGGTGCTGCAGCCGATCGGCTTTCTGTGCGACCACGTTGAGATTCTCTACGACATCGACATTGCTTTCCAGCAGCTTGCAGGGGAGCTTGGGCTGAAGCTGTGGAGGCCTGAGTCGCTGAATGGATCGCCGATGCTGGCGGCTGCTCTGGCGGATCTGGTGGGCGAGGGATTGCGGCGGCTTGAGGTGTAGCGGAGGATTTGGGAGCCGGGAGAAGAGAGCACCCCACCCTGCGCGATGAAGCTGCGCGAGGATGGGGCACCCGGATTTTCGCCTGGGGGCTAAGACTGCGGTGGAATCCCATGTCTCAGAAGCGAGACATGGGGCACCCGGATTCGTGGCGGATCATCGACTATTGGTTGAGCAGGGCGAGGACTTCTTCGGCGTGGCCTTCGGGCTTGACCTTGGGGAAGATGTGCAGGAGCCTCTGGTCGGGCCCGATGACGAAGGTGGTGCGCTCGATGCCCATGACCTTCTTGCCGTACATATTTTTCTCTTTCAGCACGTCAAACTGGTTGCAGACGACCTCGTCCACATCGGCGAGCAGGGGGTAGGGCAGGTCGTACTTCTGCTGGAACTTCTTCTGCGCCTTCGGAGTGTCGCGGGAGATGCCGAGGACGACGGCGACTTTCTGGATTTCGGCGAAGATGTCGCGGAAGCCGCAGGCCTCGATGGTGCAGCCGGGCGTGTCCGCCTTGGGGTAGAAGAAGAGGACGACGGGCCTGCCTGCGAAGTCGGTGAGGTTGACGGTTTCACCGTCCTGGTTCTGCAAGGTGAAGTTTTCGACGTGGTCATGGACTTGCATGATGATGTTCTCCAGAGTGGTGGCGGCCATCGCGGGCCGCGCGGGCTATAACTGATTATGGCCCTGGCGGCGTGTGAATGTCATTGAAGCGGCGGAGCGTTGGAGCGGTGGGATTGGCGATCAGGTTCGGTGATGGCGGAAGCGACGCTTTGGAGAGTGGCGGCGCTGCAGGCCCGCGTCTCAGAAGCGAGACGCAGGGCACCCGGATTTGTGGCTCGGCGATTCTGCTCGCCGGGCTGGCCTTTCTGAGCGCTCTGGGCAGCCTGGGCGGCGCTGCATCTGCCTTTGCGCAGTATCCGACGGCGAAGAAGACGGAGAAGAAGAGCACGAATCCGCGGGCGGTGGCGGTGCTGGAATGGGTAGGAGCGCCGGGCAAGCCGAGCGCGAGCCGACTGATTCCGGTTTCTATTTTCATCGATGGGGCGCTGCAGGACGGCGGTCTCTATCTGGCGCGGCCTGAGCCGATGACGCTGGAGAGCGGGACGCTTTACGAGTTGCAGAAATCGGGCAAGCCAGTGGGGATGTTTGAGGTGGGGTCTGCCGGACATGTGCAGAATGTCCAGTTCCCCAACACCTGGTTTGGCTACGGCGCATGGAAGCCGCTGATGAAGCCAGCGCCTCCGAAGCGGATCGAGATGGCGCCGACGCGGATCACGGATTCGTCGCAGCGCTCGGATGCGGACCGGCCGACGTTTGCGAGCGGCGCTGGCAGTGCTTCGGAGCCTGCGAATCCTGCTCCTGCGCCGGGATCGTCGCCAACTGGTTCGCCCAAGCCCGGTTCGCCCCAGGCTGGTTCGTCTCCGTCCGGTTCGCCATCGTCCTCCAGCCCGCCTTCGAGCGGCAGTTCCACGAAGGGGTCGAGCGGGAGCGGAAGTAGTGGGAGCAAGGGCAGCACTGGCGCGGACACGATCGACAGCAATGGCAATGTGATCCCGGCGGGGTCCGGTTCGTCTTCCGGGTCTGGCTCGAAGAAGGGCGGAAAGGACACGCAAGGGACGGCCCAGGCGAATGCGCCGCAGGGGTCGACGCCAGCGGAGGATCCGGATCGGCCGACGCTCAAGCGCAGGAGCGCGGATGCGGCCGATGCGTCGAATCCAAATGCAGCGGCCACGCCAGCAACGGAGATGATGCCAGCGCCGGACCCGAATCGGCCAAGGCTGCACCGCGGGGTTCGACCGGGCGATGAGGCTTCTGGCACGGCACCCGCGTTGACGATGGACAAGCTGGCGGGAACGACGGTGCATCTGCAGCAGATGGTGGCGGTTTCCGACGCGACGGTTCGCGATCCGCACAGCTTCGCCTACTCGTGGCCCGACTCGCAGCAGCCGGCGGCGATGCAGAAGCAGATGGAGGCTCTGGCGC
>JAJZHR010000081.1 GCA_021810815.1 Acidobacteriota bacterium
AGCGGCGTGGCCAGAGCGCGACCGGGCGATCTTTGAGCTGCTGTATGGCTGCGGCATTCGGAACGCAGAGCTGGTGGGCATCAACCTGCGCGACATCCATTGGCAGAACGAAGCGATTCTGGTGCGCGGCAAGGGGAAGAAGGAGCGCTATGTTCCTCTGGGGGACGCAGCTGCGGAGGCGGTGCGCGCCTATTTGCCCTTGCGCGCCTTCAGGCTGACGGCGGCAGGGCGGGAGGCGATGGTGGCCGACGGAGCTCTGCTGATCAATCTGCGGGCCACTGGCAATTGCAGGCTGACGACGCGCAGCGTGGGCCGGATTGTGAAGCAGATTGCCGTGTCGCGCGGACTTCCTGCGGATGTGCATCCGCATACGCTGCGGCATGCGTTTGGGACGCACATGCTGGAGGAGGGAGCTGACCTGCGCGCGATTCAGGAGCTGCTGGGCCATGAGCGGCTCTCCACCACGCAGAGGT
This sequence comes from Acidobacteriota bacterium, assembly GCA_021810815.1. Taxonomy (GTDB): domain Bacteria; phylum Acidobacteriota; class Terriglobia; order Terriglobales; family Acidobacteriaceae; genus JAJZHR01. Next base: position 474 of record JAJZHR010000081.1, read on the forward strand.
ACACGCAACTGACGGTGAATCAGGTGCAGCAGGTGTACGACGCGACGCATCCGCGGGCGAAATAGCTGGGAGCGGCGGCCTTTCCGGGGATGGTGGACAGTGCGTCCCGGATGTTAGGCTTTCGTGCATGAAAAAGTTTCCAAAATTCCGCATCGGGCGGCGCGCAGGTATGCTCGCCGCCATTGCCGCCGTCCTCTGCGCTGTTGCACTGCTTGCCCAGGTTCCAGCGCTGTTCGCCCAGGTTTCGGGAACGCCGGACGCTCCGCCTCAGCCGCCGCTGACGGCGCAGCAGACCCAGCCATTGAATCCGAAACTGCCGACAGTGTTTATTGCGGGCGACTCGACGGCGCGCAACAAGGAGGATCTGGGGTGGGGCGACCACCTGGCCCACTACTTCGATACCAGCCGGATCAATGTGGCGAATCGCGCACGCGCAGGGCGCAGCAGCCGTACGTTTCTGAAAGAGGGTGCCTGGGCGGCGATGCTGCAGCAGATGAAGCCGGGCGACTTCGTGCTGATCCAGTTCGGCCACAACGATGGCGGCGACCTGGGCGGGGCCAAGCCGCGGGGCACGCTGAAGGGCATCGGAGATGAGACGAAGGACGTGACGCTGCCGGACGGATCGAAGGAGACGGTGCGCACCTTTGGCGCCTATATTCGGCAATACATCGCCGACACGCGGGCCAAGGGAGCGACGCCGATCCTGCTGACGCTGACGGTGCGGAACGTCTGGACCAACGGCAGGATCGAGCGGGACATGGGCTATGACGCCTACCTGCGGCAGATCGCTGCGGTCGAGCACGTGCAGCTTGCGGACATGGGAACTCTGGCGGCGGATGCTTTCGAGTCCCTGGGACAGGAAAAGACGGCGCTGCTGTTTCCCATCGACCATACGCACACCAGTTCGGTGGGAGCTGAGCTGAATGCGGCGATGGTGACGATCGCTCTGCGGGGACTGAAGGACACCGCGCTGCCCGGGTATTTGAACGAGAAGGGCAAGACGGTGACGTTGCAGAGCGCGGTGGCGGCCAGCCAGGAACAGCAGGCCAGCCGGTCGCGCGGGACACAAGCTGCGAACGCAGCGGGCCAGACGACCTTGCTGGTGGACGTGGATCATCGCGCGACGGTGAGCCTGGACGGGGAGTGGCACACGATTGTCGATCCCTATGGGTCGGGGCTGTACGGCTTCCACAATGCTCTGCGGACGGACGGCTACTTCATGAATGCGCCGCAGGAGAACAATGGGCGGGTGACGGAGTACAACTTCGCCACCTCGCCGACGCTGAAGGTTCCGGGGGACTGGAACACGCAGCGGGCGTCGCTGATGTACTACGAAGGGTCGGTGTGGTACGAGCGCGACTTCGACTACCGCGCGAAGGCGCATACGCGCGTGTTCCTGCACATTGGAGCAGCGAACTATCGCGGCTATGTGTGGGTGAACGCGAAGAAGGTCTGCCAGCACGAGGGAGGTTTCACGCCGTTCGATTGCGAAGTGACGGACGCGGTGCGCGAAGGAAAGAATTTCGCCGTGATCGCGGTGGACGACACGCGCCTTGCCGACGGCGTGCCGACGTTGCAGACCGACTGGTGGAACTACGGCGGCCTGACGCGCGATGTGTCGCTGGTGGAGGTTCCAGAGCAGTTTGTGGATGATTACGATCTGCACCTGCAGAGGGGAAGCATCACCGCCAATGGCGGAGGCAGGATCGACGGATGGGTGCATGTGGAGGGGGCGAAGGCAGGCACTCCGGTAGAAGTGGATATTCCAGAAGCGAAGCTGAGCGCCAAGGGAGAGACGGGAGCGGACGGCAGGGCTGCGATTCACATCGAAGCGGAGAAGCTGAGCCTGTGGTCGCCGGAGAATCCGCATCTTTACAAGGTGACGATCCAGTCTGGCGCGGACAGCCTGCAGGACGACATCGGCTTCCGCACCATCGAGGTGAGCGGCACGAAGATCCTGCTGAACGGGAAGCCGATCTTCCTGCGCGGCGTCTGCATCCACGGAGAGCGGCCCTATACCGGAGGCCGTGTGTCGAGCGAGAAGGATGCGCAGACGCTGCTGGGATGGGCGCATGAGCTGGGAGCGAATTATGTGCGGCTGGCGCACTATCCGCACGACCAGCGGATGACGCGGCTGGCCGACAAGATGGGGATTCTGGTGTGGTCGGAGATACCCGTTTACTGGGCAGTGGAGTTCGACAATCCAGAGGTGCTGGCGAAGGCGCAGCAGCAGTTGCATGAGATGATCCGGCGCGACCGCGACAAGGCATCGGTGATTCTGTGGTCGATCGCGAACGAGACGCCGAACAATCCCGCGCGGACGAAGTTTCTGACAACGCTGGCGGGGAACGCGCATGAGCTGGACCCGACGCGCCTGGTGACGGCGGCTCTGCTGGTGCGGACGCAGGGGAATACGAAGATTGTGGACGACCCGCTGGGAGCCGCGCTGGATGTGATCGGAGCGAATGAATACATCGGCTGGTACGAGCACAAGCCAGAGGACGCAGACAACACGGTGTGGCAGATCGCGTACCAGAAGCCGATGATCATGAGCGAGTTTGGAGGAGCTGCGAAGGCGGGAATGCACGGCAGCATCTCCACGCGATGGACGGAGGAGATGCAGGCGGAAATCTATCGCCACCAGATCGTGATGTTCAACAAGATACCGCAACTGCGCGGCTTGAGCGCGTGGGCGCTGGTGGACTTCCGCTCGCCGAGGCGCGTGCTTCCGGGCATACAGGACGGCTACAACCGGAAGGGACTGATCTCTGACCAGGGCGTGAAGAAGAAGGCGTTCTTTGTGCTGCAGAAGGCCTACACGGAGAAGACGGTGGGGAAGGCGGAGTGAGCCTTTTCAAGCTGTCATGCTGAGCTGGACTTGTGAGGGAAGCGCCTTGCGGCGGAAAACAACCGCAAGGTTCTTCGCATTGCTCAGGATGACAAGCTGTTTTACTCCGCGGTCTGGCTTCATGCTCGCGACTGGTTCTCTGTTTGCGATTGGCTTCAGGCTGGCGATTTGGTTCAGGCGAGGCTGTCGGCGATGGCGGACAGGAGGGATTCGCGGAGCAGGGACCGCTCGCTCTCGTCGAGTTTTCTGTTGAGGCGGGTGATGTAGAAGACATCGATTGCGGTTTCGCCTTCGGTGTCGACGAGGGCGACCTCGATGTTGCAGCCATGGTTTGCGAGTGTGATGGAGAGGGCGCGCAGCAGGCCGGGGACGTCCTGCGCGATGACCTGCAGCAGTGTTGAGTGGGATGAGGACTCGTTGTCGAACTCGATGACGGTTTCGACGGTGATTTTCTGCACGCGCCGCTTGCCGGACCGGGCTCGCGCCTCCAGCAGCCTCTCCAGAGGGGTGGCTCCGGTCATGACGTCGCGGATGGCTTTGACGAAGCGGCTGTGCTCGGAGGGGTTCAGCTCCAGGGTGCGGAAGCGGTCGGTGAAGCGGAAGCTGTCGACGACGATGCCCTGGGCGTTGGAGTAGGCGTCGGCGGTGACGATGTCCATTCCCAGCGCGGCGAGCGAGCCGGCCATGTTCGCGAAGAGCATTTTGCGGTCTGGCGTGACGAGGGTGATTTCGCTGATCTGGTTGGTGTGGTGGAAATCGAGCTGCACGGGCTGGCGGTCGAACTCCATGGTAAGGCGGTAGTGTTCGGCGATCTGGGCAGGGGTGCGGGTGCGCAGGTAGCGCTGGGGAAAGCCCTCAAGATACTTGCGAATTTCATCGACGCGGCCCGGCATGAGGGCGGTGATGCGATGGATGATCTCAGTGTCGCGCCCTTCCTGGCCGCAGACGTGGATGCGCTCCTCGTCGACGGTTCGATCCAGGTGGTTGGAGGTGGCGATGTAGAGCCGCCATAGGTTCTCTGCCTTCCAGGGGGTCAGAGCGTCGGGATGGACGGCCTTGATGTCGGCGTAGGTGAAGAGGGCGAGCATCCTGAGCTGGTCCGGCGTTCCTGCCTTGGCGGCGAAGGCGCGGACTGTCTCTGCATCGAAGATGTCCCGGCGCATGGCAGCGGACATTTCCAGGTGATTGGAGATGAGGTGCATGACGAGGCTGCTCTCGTACTCGTCGATCTCCATGCGGGCGAGCACGCCCTGGGCCAGAACGGCGCTTTGCTGCGCGTGGTCGCCGTTGCTGCGGCCTTTGCCTGTGTCGTGCAGAAGGGCGGCGAGGAAGAGAAGCTCGGGGTGGTGCAGCTCCTTCATCAGGCCTGCGAGCCGGCGCTCCCACTCGGCCGTGGCAGAGGCGAGGCCGTGGAGCGTCTGGATGACGACGAAGGTGTGCTCGTCGACGGTGTAGCGGTGGTAGGCGTCGCGGATGACGAGGGCGTCGATGCCGTGAAACTCCGGGATCATCAGCTCCAGGATTCCGAGGGCGTGCATGGAGCGGAGAGAGTCGGCGGCATAGGGAGCGTTGAGGATGGTGCGCAGGTGGTTCCAGAGCGCTGGCCCCTCCTCCAGGTGAGAAGAGAGCATGGGCAGGGCCGGCTCCAGGCGGTCCTCCGTCTCTCGGCTGAGCTTGCAACCAGTGCTGGCCATGGCCTCGAAGACGCGGAGCACCACCTCAGGATCGCTGGCTGGGTCGCGCAGGGCGATGGGAGCACCAGGCTTCTGGATGAGGGTGGCAGGCTGGTTGAGGACGATGCGCGAACGGCGGACGGCGAACATGGAGTCCGCGATCTTTCCAGTGCGCTGGCGGAGCTTTTCGTAGAGGGTGGGCTTTCCGCGCGGCACTTCGTCGAGGGTCTGGGCGACGCGCCGGTCGATGCTGCGCGCGTGGCGGAAGTAGAGGCGCATCCAGAAGGCGGCGTCGATGGGGCGGCTGCTGCGCGAGGTCTTTCCAATATGGAGAGCTGCGGCCTCGTCCTGGGCGCGCCAGTCGAGCGTATTGTCATCGCGGCCGGCGCGGTAGTGCAGGAAGCAGCGGACAGCGTAGAGGAAGTTTTCCGCCTGCGCGAATTCGTTTTCGGCGGCTCTCTCACTGGCGTCTGTGCCGGGGCGGGTGCCGTGGAGGGAATGCAGGGTGCTGCCGACGCTGCTGGCCGGAGACGAGGATCTGGCTTGTGGATCGGAGGACGATGGTTTTGGCGGCCTGGCGGCAGCGGTCGCAAGCGTGTGCAGCCACTGGCAGACGTGGGCATCGCGCAGGCCGCCGGGGCAGTCCTTGATATTCGGCTCCAGGTGGAAGAGGGTGTCGCCGTATTTGGCATGGCGCGACAGGGTCATCTCCACCAGTCGAGCGATGATGGCCGCGCCGTCGCGCTGCAGCAATTTCGGCAGCACGTTTCCAGCCAGGCGCTGGTGAACGGTGGCGTCGCCGACGACGAAGCGATGGTCGAGCAGCGAGAGGGTGAACTCCGCGTTTTCAGGAGCGAAGCGGTCGCATTCGGCGAGCGTGCGGGTCTGCGGACTTACACGGATGCCGCAGTCCCACATTTCCTGGCAGATGCGGCGGATACTGTCTTTTACCTGCGCCTCCGGCACGGAGCCGTCGAGTAGGAAGAGCAGATCCAGGTCAGAGCAGGGGAAGAGCTGGCGGCGGCCGTAGCCACCGATGGCGACGACAGCGACCCCGCTTTCAAGTCGCCAGGAGAGGGCCGCGGCCGCCTGCCATAGCTCGATCACCATTGCATCGACCGTGCTGGTGCGAGCCTGGATGGCCTCCAGACCGTCGGCAGACTGCTCAAAGGCACGCGCGATGGCGCGCATCCTCTGCTGATAGGAGTCCCGCATTGCCGGGAGCGGAGCCGGACTGGAAAGGGGCGTGGACATGAGGCGATGTCTTTGCAGTTTGAGGGAGAGCGGGGGAAAAAGCAATGGGGATGGAATTTCGAGGGCAGCGCTATTTCAGGATGGCAAGCCTGGGCAGGTTGAAGACTAGGGCCGCTCGTCCTCCCTGGCTGGCGACAGGCGCTTGCCAGGGGGGCTTTCTGAGGGGTTCGGCGATTGTGCCGGAAGGGTGCTGACGGCGTTGCGGCGGTCAGCACCCTCGGGATTCTTTGTCGCCGTGCCCTGAACAAAACAGGAGCTGCCTGGCCGCTCCTGGCAGGTTTTTAAAACAGGTTCCTGAAAGTGACAGGCATTCTGAACGACAGGCGTTTCGATTGACAGGCACTTCAGGTTCAGTCGGCTTAGAGTCTGGCTGGGGGCGGCAGCTAGATTGCGATGTCTCCGCGCTCTTCGTTGCGGATGCGGATGGCGTCGTCGATTTTTGTGATGAAGATCTTTCCGTCGCCGATTTTGCCGGTGCGGGCGGAGGTGAGAATGGCCTGGATGGTCTTGTCGGCCATTTCGTCGGTGACGACCATCTCCAGCTTCACCTTTGGAAGAAGGTCTACGGAGTACTCCCGGCCGCGGTAGAACTCGGTGTGGCCCTTCTGGCGGCCATGGCCGCGCGCCTCAAGGATGGTCATGCCTTCGACGCCGGCCTCAAGGAGGGCTTCCTTGACGGCGTCGAGCTTCGAGGGCTGAATGATGGCTTCGATTTTCTGCATAGTTCTTCTTTCCCTGCGCGTTCGAATTTTCGGGGTTGCGGCGCTGCGCGTTTTCAAGTGCGCAGCGCGAAAAGGAACCCCGCTGAATAGCCTACAGGCAAATTGCGTCTACCGTGTTGCGATTTGAAGAGAGGGTAACTAGTGGGATGCGATTTCCCAGTCGTAACCTTCCTCGCCGTGGAGAGAAACGTCCAGACCCTGCATCTCCTGAGCGGGAGAGACGCGTAGGCCGATCAGCTTGTCCACGATGAAAAGCAGCAGCAGCGTGCCGACGATGGAGATGGTCCACGCGATGGCGATGCCGATGCACTGGTTCCAGAGCTGCGCATGATTGCCTTCCAGGAAGCCGGTTGCCCTGATGTGTCCAGCAGCGTCTTTGCCGAAGATGGGATTGATGGAGCTGGTGGCGAAGATGCCTGTGAGCACGGCGCCGATGGTTCCGCCGGCTCCATGCACGCCGAAGGCATCCAGCGAATCGTCATAACCAAACCAGGACTTGACCTTCACCACCATGAAGTAGCAGAAGACGCCAGCGATGAGTCCGATGAAAAGGGCGGACATGGGAGTGACGAATCCCGAGGCGGGCGTGATGGCGACCAGGCCCGCGACAGCTCCGGAGATGGCACCGAGGGCGCTTGGCTTGCCGCTGCGGATCCACTCTGCCGCGGCCCATGCGCAGGCTGCTGCGGCTGCGGCGAAATGTGTGTTGACGAAGGCGGAGGTGGCGAGGCCGTTGGCGGCGAGAGCGCTTCCGGCGTTGAAGCCGAACCAGCCGACCCAGAGCATGCAGGCACCGATGAAGCTGAGGACGACGCTGTGGGGAGCCATGGACTCTTTCGGGTAGCCGATGCGCTTGCCCAGGTAGAGCGCCGTGACCAGAGCGGAGACGCCTGAGGTGACGTGTACGACCGTGCCGCCGGCGAAATCAAGCTCGGGGAAGCGGCCGCCGAGGGATGCGTTGAGCAGGCCGCCCTTGCCCCAGACCATGTGGGCCATGGGGCTGTAAACCAGCAGGGCCCAGAGGGTCATGAACAGCGCCATGGCGGAGAACTTCATGCGCTCAGCGAACGCTCCGGTGATGAGCGCAGGCGTGATGATGGCGAACATGAGCTGGTAGACCATGAAGGTCTGCAGAGGGATGGTGGCAGCGTAGGCAGGATCAGGATCGAGGCCGACGCCGCGCAGGAACATGTTGTGGAGGCCGCCGATGAAGGCTGTCCCCGTGCCGAAGGCCAGCGAATACGTGACCAGCGCCCAGAGGACGGTGATGATGCCCATCATGGCGAAGCTCTGCATCATGGTGGAGAGCACGTTCTTCTTGCGCACCAGGCCGCCGTAGAAAAGGGCGAGGCCGGGGCCGGTCATCATGAGCACAAATGCGGCGGAGACCAGCATCCATGCGTTGTCGCCGGACATTTGCGCGCTGACGACAGCGGCTTTGGTGTCAGCGGCCTGCTTCTCCAGCGCG
>JAJZHR010000082.1 GCA_021810815.1 Acidobacteriota bacterium
GCGGAGCTGTGCCGCTGATGGTGCTCAGGTTTACCTCGTACACGGCGAGCTTCGCGGGCCGAGGTGCGCTCGCAGCGGCCTTCGCCTGTTGTGCCATGGTGCCTTCGGGCCGGCTGTCGAGCATTTCAGGCTGCGCGAACATGGGCCCGAAGATGGCCTCGTTCGAGGAGAAATCTTCAAAATGGTCGAAGAGGTATGGTGCCGCGTCGATGGAATCGTATTGGCCGCTATGGGCCATCTCCTGCTGCGTCCACCACGGAACAGCGGCCCAACTGCCCATAATCAGGTCGAACTTCGCGGGGTCGTAGGCGGGGGAAGTGCGGGCGGCGGAGAAAATCTTCTGCGCTCGCTCGCCATAGGCCACGGGGTCGCCCATGGTTGCACCATAGAAAGATGCGACGTTCCACTGCTCATTGCCCAACTCCAGGTGAATCGCAGGGAAGACGCTTGTCCACGGCTTCGCCTGTCCGAGAGCGGCTCGTTTCGCCCCATAGGGAGTGGAGGCGCTCCCGGCAAGATACTCGATCAGGTTGCGCGCCTCCGCTGTGGACATGCCGGGCTGCATCACGTACCAGGGCTCCGCGCCCACGGCCTGGCACAACTCCAGAAACTCATGCAATCCAATTGGAACATCCTCCTGCTCGGATGATTGCGTGCTCGCTCCGGCGCGCTTTCTCGCGAAGGGAACCGCCAGCATATTGTCGAGCGAGCTGCCGAAGTTGGTCCCATTGTCCATGTAGCGCAGGACGCCCGGTTGCAACTCGCGCAGGGTCTCGACCACTGCGTCACGAAATGCCGTTGGATTTTCGGGGGCGCGGGAGCTGGGAGCGAGGCTCACATCGTCCAGCAACGCGTCCGCGCCATGCACGTCGAACGAGAGGGAGACGGGGCCAAGGCGTGTGCCATCCTCTGCGGCCTTGAAAACAAGGCTGTAATCGCGCCACTCGGGAGATAGGGGAACATCCTGCGAGAGGAACGTCTCATTTCCATGGATCTGATCCAGGCGGTGGATGGTGATGCTGATTCGGTTGCTTCCGCCCGTCCCCCTGGCCCGGAAACTGAGCGTGTAGCCGCCCCTTAGCTGAACGAAGGAGTGTCCGTTGGTGGTGTCGAAGTAGGACGTCACGGTGGCGGATTGACCCATGCCAGCGGCTGAGATGCGCAGGGCCTGCTTGCCGGGACTTCTGGGAGAAAGGTCCTTGAACTCGGTGGAGAGGGTCGCGCCGCCTGTGGTGTTTGTCCACCAACCGGTCTGCGCGTTGCCCGGAAGATCCTTGCGAACGATCAGGAAGTCGCCGACAGCCGGTTGCCTGGCCAGCTTGGGGAGGGTCAGGGTTACGCCCAGCCTCTTTCCTTCGCTTACGGTGTTGCCCGCCGCCGTGCTTGAGACGACCGTCCCGCTAGCGCCAGCAGCTGCTCCACTGATGAACTCGAAGCTCGCGCCTTGCAGAAAGTCAGCTGGCCACACCGTGTATTGGTTGCCATCCGTGCAGGTATTGGCGGTCACGGCTTTGCATTGCAGGATGGATTGCCACATCTCGCCCTCGAAGCCTGGATTGCGGAAGACGAGGTTGCGCAGCATCTGTCCAGAGTCGTAATACGTTTGGCCGCTGAGGTTGATCCCGAGACGCTTCAGCCCTGTCCGGTGGGCGGAGGCCCCAATCGCGATATCGGTGCTGCCAGTGGGGGAGTTGGCGGCCGTCCTGCCGCCAATCGAAGCAGCACACAGCGAACGTTCGGCGGTCCGCGCGTCCATCGAGCGCGTTCTGGAGGAATCGCACCCTGCGAGCGCAGGGAGCAGCAGCCCTATTGCGACCAGAGCGATCGCCACGTGGTGCAAGGCTGCGCGACGAATGGCCATTTCCCTCAGAGCTATCCTTCGCCTCATGTGTAGACCTTCTCCAGCAGGAATGCAGCCTCTTTCTGCTTGAGAACTGGTTGCACGCTTTGCGACCAGCCAATGAGCAGAAAGAACATCTGATAGGCCTGGTTTCCGAGAAAGACAGTTGCCGCCGTCAACAGGATTCCGGCGATGACCCCCAGCAGGGACAGGCTGAAGTACCTGTCTTCTGGGTATGCCGCCCTGGCGCATGCGACCACGAGCAGCAGTATTGCGTCGAGCGCCATCAGGACGAACGCCGCCAGCCCCATGTAGCCCTGTGTCAGGTCCACGAACAGGTATTCATTGTCGATGGAAATCTGTCCTTTCACATGCGGAACCTGTTGTCCCCAGCCAAATGCTCCACCCTGGATGGCTATGGGGAGGTAGTTGGGCAGCAACTGTCCCCTGTACTGCGCATTCTGCTGCTCGATGCTGGTGGTGGGTGCTGCGAGATAGCGGGTGAAGGCCATAAAGGAGACGTAGCCCACAGCGGAGCCGATGACAGCAACGATGATCGCGGTGCGGCCGATCCGGGCGGCGCGACCCGTAAGGGAAATGGCCAGCGCTAGCAGCGCGCCCAGCCAGGGGCCGCGCGCTTGCGCCATGAGCAGAACTACCCCGATGATGGCCGCAAGAATGTTCCCCTTGCGGAACGGAAGCCACGCCATCCCGCGGAATTTCTCCTCCCAATGGTTGCCATGCGCTAGCCAGAGGGCGAATACCAGGCCGGTGAAGAACACCATTCCAGCCAGCTCCGACTGGCCGTAGGGGCCGGCGACGCGGCCAAAGCCCCAGCGGATCTGCGTGTGCCACCCTGGATCCTGGTCGGGGAAGAAGTGCGACCAGAACATCATGAACGGGTTCTGCTCCATGCGATACTCATACACCGAAATGACACAGGCCACAGCCAGCAGAAAGACGAAGCGCCGCAGGGTGGCCACGCGGTTGCCAAACTGCTCGATCAGCAGCTTGCCCGCCATATACGGAATGATGACGCTGGCGATGTTGCTGAAAAGGTCGAAGATGGCTGCCGTGGTGTGGTCCGTGGCGTAATCTGTGATGAAAGAGGTGATGACGAACAGAAGCACCCAGAGGTCGCAAAGAGTGAATCTCCACCGCCGAAGATCCTGCAAGATCATCGCGAATCCCAGGGGCAGCAGTACGGCCTCGCCGAAATCGATCGGCGGCAGCATTGGGACTTTCCAGTAGTAGTAGAGGGGAAGCAGCAGCAGCGTGGGCAAGTATACGTTCAGAAAAGTGGTCTGCGTGTTTCCCTGGTAAAGCGCAATCAGACAGAGCAGCGCCGGAATCAGAATGACGATGGACATACGGTGTCTCCGGCTGGCACTTGCTGGATGGATCGCGCAGATGGCGGCGCGCGGATGGAGCAGGCGTCTGCTTCCGACGAAGCACCCTCATGTAGCGACTCTCCGTTTAGCCGTGCATCCGCCCAAGAATAGAGGCAGTCTACCATCTGTAGAGCAAGGCTCCGCAAGCGCGGGCGAAACGTCTTTCAGGCTGATGCGCGGCTTATGGTTGCGACAAGCAACTTCTCTTAGCTTCTCTCCGGCCAGTTCCATTTTCCACTTTCACTTTTAGGCGATCAGTCCATGGAATTTCCAAACAGGTAACCAATTGTAATGGTTACTGAAGTGGATTTTATTGTGTTACCACTGGCGAACCTTAGGCGTAATCGAACTTACGGATGGGGCAGGCCGGGCGGACAAAAGAGGCATTGAGCGAATTTACGATGACAGCTAATCTGAGTCGAAATAGATGGGAATAGATGCAGTTAGGGGAAGGCCACCTCGATCTTTTCTGGCCCAGTTTTGATAGATAGTAGTGCAGAAAGAAGGCAAGTGTGGAAGACGACATGCACTGCACCGTGGCTTTGTTCGGCCTGCCCATCGCCAATCTGACGATGGATGAGACGGTCTCGCGGATCGAGGGGTGGATCGGCTCTGGCCAGACCTATCAAGTCGCGACGGCTAACCTCGACTTCGTTCGAAATGCGATGCTGGACAAGCAGTTGCATCAGGTCATTTGCGAATGCAGCATGGTGTTGCCGGATGGCGCTCCGCTGGTATGGGCCTCTCGGCTGATCGGCAAGCCTCTGCGCGAGCGCGTCACTGGCGTCGATCTAGTGCCTCGCCTTGCGGAGATGTCCGCCCGCCGCGGCTTCAGCATCTACTTTCTGGGCTCGGACGAGCGCAATTCCATGCGCGCGCAGGAGGTGTTGCAGCGCGCGTATCCGGGGTTGCGCATCGCCGGGTGGCATTCGCCCGAGGTGTTGCCTCTGGAGGAGATGGACAACGAGGACATTCTTCGCCGCATCCGGCAGGCCGCGCCAGACATTCTGCTGGTAGCCTTCGGAAACCCAAAGCAGGAGCTTTGGATTCATGCCAATCGCGCTCGCCTGGACGGGACGGTCGCCATCGGGATTGGAGGATCGCTTGAAATCATCGCAGGCAGCGTGAAGCGAGCTCCGCGGTGGGCGCAGTCGATGAGCCTGGAGTGGGCCTTCCGCATGGGACAGGAGCCGATGCGGCTGTTGCCACGCTATTGCATGGATGCGCTGGCGCTGGCTCGCCTTCTCCCTGTCAGTCTCGCGGTGTCCAAGCTCCAGCCAAGAAAGCGAAAGCCCGGATCTCTGATTGTCCGAGAGTTGCCTGGGGCGCGCTTTCTTACAGCTCCCGCTGACGTTCAGGGGAGCCTGTGCGCTGTCATCATGCAGGAGGCGGTGATGGCCTCTCGCCAACGCCAGATTCTGGTTGTGGACTTCAGCGCCACGCGGCGCGTGGAAGCGGACGCATTGGGAGCTTTGCTTGTGGCGCGTCGAACGCTCTCGGAGGCTGGCCAGCGCCTTTGCCTCGTCGGCATGAACTCCACCATTCGGCGCGTCATTCAGTTCTCTGAGCTTGGACATCTGCTTCCAGCGGCTGGTCCAGAGGTTATGAGTTGCACGAGCGCCGGTCTTGAGGAAGCGAGCGCAGCCGCGCCCGCACTTGTTGCAGAGCGGCCAGTCACAGCCACTTCCTCGGAATCCATCCATGCGCAAACTGCGGTCAACGCATGAACAGGGACCTGCTTTGCTGAGTTGTCGAATTTATTCCGACGCGCCACGCACTTCCGCTTTGCCGGAAGGCGAGTATTTGCGTCCTACGGTGGACTTTGCTGCTGAGGATACTGGAAGACCGCAGGCCGGCCGTCATCGCAAGAGTGCATCGGTGCGCAGGCCCTGGCCCCTGTTGCCGCTGTTCGTCTGCGTCGCGTGGGCGGCTTTGGCTGCGCAGGAGGCGACCGCTCCTCCCGTATTGAAGCAGAATCCGGCGGATGCGATCCGCCAGTTCCAGTCCGGTGCGGATGAGCCTTACGAACTCGGCAAGGGAGACGAAATCTCTCTGGACGTCCCAGGGCATCCAGAGCTCTCCAGCAAATTTGTGGTGGGCCCGGACGGCAGAATCACTCTTCCGCTCGCCGGATCGGTATTGGTCGCGGATAAGACGCGGGAGCAGGCGGCGGCCGAGATCGAAAAGGCGCTCGGCAAGTATTACTCGCCGATCTCCGTCACAGTCGCCGTGGACAGGTACACGTCGAATCACGTGCTGCTGCTGGGCGCGGTGGAGCATCCTGGCGTCATCGACTTCACCCAGCCGCCGACGCTGCTGCAGGTCATCTCGCGCGGAGGACTTGTCGCCCAGCCCAACAAGGCGGTCGAGGTTCCCGACCGGTGCGCTATTTACCGGGGCGCCGACCAGGTGCTTTGGGTCGATCTGAAGGCTCTGCTCGACAGCGGAAACCCACTCGCGGACATACGCCTGAAGCGTGACGACATCGTGTACGTCCCCTCGCAGAGGGAGAGGTTTGTATCCGTTATGGGAGAGGTGCTGCATCCAGGCGCGGTTCCGATCACCTCGTCCTCTAATCTGACAAGGGTATTGGAGGACGCGGGCGGCGTGAAGGATACGGCCGGCCGCTCACCCCAGATTCAAGTGATCCAGCCATCCACCGGGCGAACGACGGTGGTTCCATACCAGAGCCTATTGCAGGCGCGCCAGTCGGACCTTGTACTGCATCCGGGCGATGTGGTGTTTGTTCCGAAGAGCGGCTTCAACCGGGTATCGTATGTTCTGGATAAAATGTCGCCGTTGATTACGCTGTTCGCAGCAACGGCGTTCATCGTTTTCTAGTGGAAGGGATGCCTTTTGTTAGTTGCAGGAACGCCTTTTAGCTGAATGAAAATGATGATGCACAACCCGATGGCCCAGGCACCGACGCCCAGCGCGCCGACGTCTCGACACGCTGTGAGGTCTGGTCGGGAAAGCCTGGGTGTGGCTCGCAGCCTGCGCGAACACAGGCTGCTCGCTCTCGGAGTCGCAATCGTGGTTCTGGTGGGAATGCTGGGCGTTGGCTTTCTGCGCCCTGCCACTTACTCGACCGAGAGCCTGGTGTACATCCAGCCCTCGGTTCCGAAGGTGTTGAGCGACGGGAGCGAGCCGCCGTACGATCCCTCAAAATACGATTCCTACTTTCAGCAGCAGATGGAGACAGTCACGCGGTATGACATTCTTCAGGCGGCGCTGGCGCAGCTTGGCCCCGGCGTATGGCGGACTTCGGGCGAATCGCTTCAGTCCGCGATCACGCGGCTGCAATCCGCTCTCAAGGTGACCCGCATCGACAACAGCTATCAGATGTCGATTAGCCTGAAAGGCACCAATCCAGAGGCGATTGCCGAGGTCGTGAATGCGGTCACCGACGCATACCTCGCCAAGAGCCGGAAGGACGAGCTTGCCCAGGCGGATCAGAGGCTACAGGCGCTGACACAGGAGCGGGATCGGATTCAGGCGGCGCTCACCGCCGACCGTGACGAGCAAACCGCGCTTGGCAGGGCTTTGGGCGTCGCCAACACCACCGGGGGAAACGCAGACCCGTACGATGCGCAGATCGTGGCTCTCCGGGATGAGTTGGTGAAGGCGCGCGAGGCGCGGGATGTGGCCGAGGTGCAACTGTCGTCGGTGAGGTCGGACCCTCAAAGCGCGCAGGCCCTGAACGCGATGGCTGACGAGATGATCGCGAACGATCCGGGCCTGAGCAGCATGAAGGCCGCCATCAATCAGAGGCTCAGCCTGTTGAACAGCCAGATGTCCGGCCTGACGCCGAACCATCCGTTGTACAAGCTAGACCAGCAGGAGATTACGAAGCTGAACCAGTCGCTGGACTCGATGACGGCGCAATTGCGCAAGAAGGCGGCACAGCACCTGCAAGAGAAGCTCAGCGTCGATCTGGCGCGATCCAACGGCGTTGAGGTGCGACTGAACGAGCAACTCGCCCAGCAGATGTCCGCCGCAGCCAAGGGCGGGCCGAAGCTGCAGAGGGCGGCGGAGCTCGCAGCAGACATCGCGCGGCAGGAAGCGCGGTTTGCAAGCGTGGATGACATGGTGCGCAGCCTTCAACTGGAGAGCAGCTCCTCCGGACAGGCGCACATCTCTATGCCTGCCATGCGGCCCTTCGCTCCCGACCCCAGCAAAAAGATGCTGCTGATCTGGGGCGCGTTGCCGATGGCGATCCTGCTTGGCCTGGTCTCTGCGATCACAGCCCGGAAGCTGGATCCCAGGGTCTATATCGCCGAGGACATCCAGGAGATTCTTCAATTCCCGCCGATGGCCGTCATCCCCCATAGTGAGGAGGTCTCTTCGGCGACGGTGGAGGAATACACGTTGCGTCTTGCTGCCGCCGTGGATCATGCGCTGCGACTGGGCAGCGCGCGGACGTTCATCTTCACTTCCGTCACTGCTTCCACAGCGGTCGAAGATATGGTGGGGAACCTCGCCCGCGAGATGCAGGGCCTGGGCCATCGCGCAACCGTGATGAGCGCTGCGGGCGCGATTCAAAGGCACGCTGCGGGCGGGCTTCCACAGGGCACACAGCGGAACGAGAATTCCCTGGCGCACTCCAATGGCGGCCAGAGGGGTGAAGATGCGCGCAGCAGCGCGGTGATCGAAAACATCCAGCGCCTTCACCAGGAGGACGAACTGCTCTTGATCTCGGCGCAGCCGTTGATGACTTCGGGCGAGTCGGAGTACCTGGTTCGTTATGCGGACGCGACCATTCTGGTGGCGGAGTCGGGTGTGACCACCCGCAAGGAGCTCGATGAGGCAGGGGCCCTGCTGGAACGCCTGAATGCGGCGGGCGCGGGGGTCGTACTGACCAACCTGAGCATGCGCTATGCGGATACGTCGTTCAAGAGATCGATCTGGGCGTTTGAGCAGCGACAGCGCATTGGGACGGCCATGCTCCAGCCGCAAAAGCAAGGGGAACTGTATTCCGGGCCTGAACGCAGGCGCGCGATTGGAACCGATGCCGGCGGGGCAGAGCTTGCGCGGGAAGATGGCCAAGGCAGGCGGAGGCGCGATGGCGACCGGGCAGGGCTGGCCGCGCAGCCCTTGCGCGACCGCAGGGACGACCGCACCGCCAGGGATGACCGCGACCGCAGAGATGGCCGCAACGCGGCTGCGGAAAATGGTGGCGAGCAGGTGGATA
>JAJZHR010000083.1 GCA_021810815.1 Acidobacteriota bacterium
TTTGCGACCATGGCCGGGCCGCGGGGGCCGTCGGCGGTGATGGCGCAGCAGAAGCCGTCACGGTAGGCGCGTTCGAGGTTGCGCAGGCCGAGGGAGCCTCCGCGGGAGCTGGAGCCGCGGATGGCGTGGAAGCCCATGCGCTCCACGGTACGGGCGATCAGTTCGCCGTCGAAGCTGGAGCTGATGAGAATCGCAATCCCGCGGTTGCGGAAGCGCCACGCACAGGCCAACAGCGACCTGTGCCAGAAGGCGTAGACCGAGGGACCGGGGGGCGGGCCGATTAAGGCTCCGGGGGCAACCACATCCGTGTAGCGCAGCGTTGCGCCGAGACAGCAAATGACAGCGGACGCCAGCCGTGGAACCACGGCAAGCGCGACACGCTGCTGAAAGCTGAAGGCAGAAGGCACGGGTTGAGTTTACTGCCAGACGCTGGCGAACACGTCTGCAATTAGGAGTATTTGAGCCAGCGGAGTATCTCCGGCAGGTTGGGCTTTTTGCCGTACATCAGAATACCGACGCGGTAGATGCGGCTGGCCAGCCACAGAACTGCATAGATGGTGGCGATCATCAGCAGGATGGAAGCACCGATCTGAAGCCACGACGGATGCCCCATGGAGATACGCATGTACATGATCAGCGGGGTACAGAAGGGGATAAACGAGATGGCGGTTGCGGCAGCGCCATCCGGGTTTGGGATGACGAAGCTGAGCGAGAACATGCAGAGCGCCAGCGGCATGACCAGGAACATATTCAGTTGTTGCAGCTCCTGCTCGGAGTTGGTCATCGCGCCCAGCGCGGCTGCAATGGACGAGTAGAGCAGGTATCCCAGCAGAAAGAAGACGACGAAAAAGACGATCTGCATGGCGGTGAGCGGGACGTGAAAGTTCGAGCCGGTGGCCTGTGCGACCAGTGACGTGCTGGTGAGCAGGATCGCGGTCAGCAGCCAGATGCCGACCTGCGTCAGTCCGACGGAGCCAACGCCGATCACCTTGCCGGCCATCATCTCTTCGGGGCGAATGGTTGCGAGCAGCACCTCGAAGATGCGCGAGGTCTTCTCTTCGATGATGGAGCGGGCAACGTTCATGCCGTAGAGCATGATGACGAAGTACATGAGGAAGAAGAGCACATAGGCACTGAAGAAAGCACTTTCGGAGTCATCGTTCTTGCCGGCCTGGGAGCTATCGAGTTCGACGGGCTGCATGAGCAACTGGACATCGGACTTGTCCATCCCCTGGTGGGTAAGCGTCTCGGTGGTCATGACGGTACGGAGCGCCTCGCTGATGGCACCACGGGTCACGATGTCCGCGCGGGACTTGGGTGTCCACAAAAATCGCGGACGCACATGGCTGTTGGAAGCGGGCGTGATCCAGAGATAGCCATCGAGTTGCTTGTCGGCCAACTCCCCATCGAGCACCTTGCGGGTATCGGCACCGGGAGGCGAGATGATATCGACCACCATCTTGGTGTGCTTGCCGTGCTCCAGTTCGTTTTGGAGATCGGTGGCCATCTGCAGATCGATCGAGACGACAGCGATGTGGGAGTTGGACTGGGTTTTGTGCCCAACCATGGCTCCGCCCAGAATACCGCCGCCCATCAGCAATGGAATGGCGATGGTCATCAACAGAAATGACTTGGTACGAATCCGTTCAAAGTACTCGCGCTTGGCGATGAGCCACACGTTATGCATCGAGGGAGCCTCCGGTCGGATTGGTTTCTGACACAGTTCCAACGGTTTCGATAAAGATCTCTTCCAGGGTTGGCTCCGTCACTTCGAAGCGGGAGATGTGGCTACCGTGGGCGATGGCATCGGCCAGCAGCGCCTGCGCGTCGGGCTCGACTCCGTGCTCGCTTCGCAGCTTGATCTCGACGTGGCCGCTGTAGTCCTTGTAGCTCTCGATGGAGGGGTGTTGGAGAAACGACATATCGCCGGTCACGTTCATCTGGACGCGGTTGCGGGGGTACTGTGACTTGATCTCGCGCATGGAACCGGCGAGCACCAGTTTGCTTTGGTGGATGAGGGCGATCTGGTCGCACATCTTTTCCACCTGATCCATACGGTGGGTGGAGAAGAGGATGGTCTTGCCTGACTTGCGCAGGTCAACCAGCGTGTCGATGAGCAGGGTCGCATTGACCGGGTCGAGGCCGCTGAAGGGCTCGTCCATGATGATGAGGTCGGGCTCGTGCAGCAGGGTGGAGATGAACTGAATCTTCTGCTGCATGCCCTTGGAGAGGTCTTCGGTCTTCTTGTGAATGGCCTCGGTGATCTGGAGCCGCTCGCACCATGCATGGGCGCGCTTGCTGGCGGTGATGGCATCCAGACCGTGCAACTGGCCGAGGAAGACCAACTGGTCCATCACCTTCATCTTCTTGTACAGACCGCGCTCCTCCGGCAGGTAGCCGACGCGCTTGAGGACGTTGCGGTCAAACGGCTTGCCAAAGAGCTGTATGGTACCGGAGTCGGGCACGGTAATGCCGATCATCATGCGGATGGTAGAGGTCTTGCCGGAGCCATTGGGGCCCAGCAGACCGAACATGGTGCCTGGCTCGATTCGGAAGCTCAGGTTATCGACGGCGATCTTGGCGCCGTACGCCTTGCATACGTTCTGAAGCTCAACAATTGCCATAGTTTCCTGTAAATCACTTGCCTGAACAAGTTTAGCAGGCAGTCATCGGGCCTATGGAAGGCCTGTGCCGGAATGGTTTGGATAGCAGGCCGCCGACCCCGAGCAAGCAGGCAGCAGCCCGAGCTTGGTAGCATCGCACTGTGCTGGAACTCTCGACCCCAATTAAATATGTAAAGCGTGTAGGCGACCGCGTGGCCGAGGGGATGGCGCGGCGCGGCGTGGAGACAGTGGAAGACCTGCTGTACCACCTGCCGTTTCGGTACGAAGACCGGCTGAATCCGCTGCCGATGGGCGAACTGAAGGCGGGCGGGATGGCCACTGTGATTGGTGAAGTGCGCGGCAGTGTGTTGCTGCGGACGCGCAGTATGCCGATCTTCGAGATGACGGTAGGGCAAGGGCTGCACTCGATCAAGTGCATGTGGTTCAACGGGACTTATCTGCAGGACCGTTTTAAGCTGGGGCAGATGGTCTCTCTGTATGGCAAGCTGGAGCCATCGCGATCGAGCGCGGGCAAGCTGAAGATGATCCAGCCGCAGTTTGAGATTCTGCCGGCGCCGAACTCGCCGGAAGCCGAGTTTGTGATGCTGGAGATGGGGCGGATTGTACCGGTGTACGAGTCGCTGGGCGGCACGACGCCGTGGGGCGCCAAGCTGACGTCACGCTGGCTGCGGCGAGTGTTGTGGTCGATCTTTGAAGAGCTGGAAGAGTCGCAGGCCGCGGCGAAGCTGCCGGAGACACTGCCGCTGGCGCTGCGCGAGCGGCTGGTACTGCCGGCGCGGTTGGAGGCGCTGCGGGCGATCCATTTTCCTCCCGCAGGGACACCGATGACGGAGCTGATGTCGGCGGCCACACCCGGGCATCGGCGGCTGATCTTTGAAGAGCTGTTCTATCTGGAGCTGGGGCTGGAGTTGAAACGGCGGAGGATGCGCGAGCGCGAAGGCACGGCCTTCCAGACGAATGTGAAGGTGCGCGAAGCCATCAAGCAGGTGCTGCCTTTTCATCCGACGGCAGCGCAGAAGCGGGTGCTGGGCGAGATTGCGGGAGACATGCGGCGGGCGCAGCCGATGCGGCGGCTGCTGCAGGGCGATGTCGGCTCCGGCAAGACGATTGTGGCGATGCAGGCGGCGCTGGTAGCGATCGAGAACGGCTACCAGGCGGCGCTGATGGCACCAACGGAGATTCTGGCGACGCAGCACTACCTCTCCGCACGCAAGCTGTTGGGCGGGGCGATCTCGCCGACGACGGGCAGGCCCTATCGCGTGACGCTGCTGACCGGATCGCTGGACGAAGCGACCAAACGCGAGGCGCGCGGCAGAATCTTTCGCGGCGAGACGGATCTGGCGGTGGGGACCCATGCGCTGATTGAAGACAAGGTGGACTTTGAGAACCTGGGGCTGGTGATCGTCGACGAGCAGCACCGCTTTGGCGTGCAGCAGCGCTTTCGGTTGATGAAGAAAGATACCGCGCTGGATCCGGACGTGCTGGTGATGACGGCAACACCCATTCCGCGGACGCTGGCGCTGACGCTGTATGGCGATCTGGATGCAAGCGTGATCGACGAGCTGCCACCGGGGCGCACGCCGATCGTGACGCGGCGGACAAGTGAAGAGCGCGCTGCGGACGTGTGGGAGTTTGTGCGCAAACAGGTTACACAAGGGCGGCAGGCGTACATTGTGTATCCCGTGATTGAAGGCGCGAAGGACGATCAGCCGGAGTTGGACTTTGCGCACGATGAAGCTGCAGACGATGCGAACACGGCAGCGGGAAAGAAGCCAGCAGCGACTGCGGGGAAAAAGGGCAAGAAGTCCACGCCGAAGACGGAGAAGTTATTTACGCCAAAAAAGCCGCTGCGCGCAGCGGCAGACATGTATGACGAGTTGCGCACGGGAGCACTGGTGGGGCTGCGGCTGGGGCTGCTGCATGGCCGACTGAGCGCCGATGACAAGGAAGTGACGATGCGGCGGTTCCAGCGCGGCGACATCGATGTGCTGATTGCGACGACGGTGATTGAAGTGGGCGTGGATGTGCCGAATGCTTCGGTGATGGTGATTGAACATGCGGAGCGTTTTGGGCTGGCGCAGATGCATCAGCTACGAGGGCGGGTGGGACGTGGCGCGGCCAGGAGCTACTGCATCCTGATGACGGGCAACAAAGTAAGCGAGCAGGCAGAGATGCGTCTGGAGGCGATGGTGCGAACGCAGAACGGGTTTGAACTGGCGGAGCTTGACCTGCAGCAGCGGGGGCCGGGGGAGTTCTTTGGGACACGTCAGGCCGGGCTGCCGGAGTTTCGCGTGGCGAATCTGCTGCGGGATCGGGCGATGCTGGAGCTGGCCAAGAGTGAGGCGGCACGCTTTGCGCTGCGGCCCGATCCGGAGGTCTCGCGGGAAGAGACCGATGCGGTGTGGGCGCGGTTGAAGCAGCAGTGGCAACGGCGTTATGGGCTGGTGGAGGCTTAGCTGCGGAAGCTGAGGAAAGGCTAGGAAGCAATGGCCACGGCGAGATCGACCGTGACCGACTGGGGTGCCGGGGCCTTTCTGGGGCCGCGCTTTCGGGCGACCAGCACGCGGATCCGCTCGATCATCTCCGCCGGGGACGAGGCACCTTTGGGCAGAAACACATCGGCGCAGATGGCGCGATCGAACGCGTTGACGGTGCCGGAGACGATCATCGCCGGCAGGCCGGGGTGGATTTGCTTGGCGCGGCGAACGAGTTCGTTGCCATCCATCTGGGGCATCAGCAGGTCGCACAGCAGCAGATCGACGCTTCCGGGGATGGAGTTTTCCAGGTATTCGAGTGCCTGTTGCGCGGTATGCGCTGTGATGACGCGGTAGCCGCGGGTCTCCAGCAGAAACGTACGGACGGATAGAACCTGTTCGTTGTCGTCAACACAGAGGATCGTCTTCTTGGGGCGCAATGCTTGCTCGCTTCTGCTGTGGGGCACCGTCGTGGTGCACGCACAGCGGATGGGTCCGATGCGCCGCCATCTGCTGGTAGGCAGCGGGCGCACGGGTGCGTTGACGTCTACCCTGTGATCCGGCCGAAGGCAAACTCCGGCGCGTACTGGTCCTGCTACTTCCAGCGGCGGCGGCCAGCAGAGACGAAGCTCTCCTGTCCGCTCCACGGGGAGCAGTTCCACCAGGCCGGCAGGCTGTGCCGGATCACGGGGTGCGAGATCGGCTTGAAGCGACGCAGGTTGCCTCGGGCCAGTGCTCACGCGCAAGTCATCCACAGCAGCGAATACAGCGGATACCAACCGAACCAACAGGTTTGGCGTCGCCACGTAGCAGGCAGCGATGATGCGCATGAGAGGACGCGACTGCGGACAGTCAAGCTTCTCTCAACTCAATTTTTTTATAAAACCAGGCGAAAGTAATCGTCTCCAACGTCACGCCCCATTGCGGGGATGCCCGTCGTCAACGCTTGCTCAGACTACGAAGCGGCACCCAGCTTGGCAACAGCGAAGTTACGGCGAAGATCGGCGGTATTGGTGATTGCGCTTCCACCGGTACAGCGAAACGCTGCGTCTGCGCTGGAGATGCACGATAGCCCTCTGTTGAAATCGCGTGCATCACGGCAGGAAAAACCGTCCCGTTGCAACGGAAATGGTGCGGCCTCCGACGAACACATTCGACACGTGGCTACCTTCGCCATGGGCACGAACATGGATGCGGCTTGGACGCAGCATCTCGATGCCTTGCTCCAGGATGATCTCGTGATCGCTGGGCACGAGACCATGCCGGACCAGATAGGCGATCGCGCAGCCAGAGGCCGAGCCGGTGGCAGGATCTTCGCCGTTGTAGAACTGCATGCGGGCGTGCCAGTCCGCACCGGATGCGGCATCGGCACGGGTAATGCAATGGAAGAATTTGGCATCGCTCCGCGCCAGGTAGGCGAGTGCGCTGTGCTGCGGTATCTGCAGCCGCGCGGCCACCTGTAGCGAGCGCAGCGGCACAATGCAGAAGGGCATTCCGGTCGATACGGTCTGGATGGGCAACTCTGGATCGAGATCGTCGAGCGAGAGGTTGAGCACCTGAGCCACGGTGGCACGGTCATGCACCTCGCCGAAGCTGGGATCGTTCTGGTGCATGGTGCCGAAGACTCCGTACTCGCCTGACGCTGGCGGCTGGAAGCGCACCTCGATGGGCCCAACACGCAGATCCAGCACGATGGTCTCCGCGCCTTGCAGCACGGGATGATGGCCGAAGATCCAACTGGCGGTACCCAGCGTGGGATGTCCTGCAAACAATAGCTCCTCTTCCACGGTGAAGATGCGAACCTTCACACCGTGGACACGTTCTATCTCCGGTTCGCGTGGAATGATGAAGGTTGTTTCGGAGAGGTTGGTCTCGCGGGCGAGCGACTGCATCTCCTCCGTCGTCAAGCCGCGGGCATCGGTAAATACAGCCAGTGCATTGCCCTGTAACGCATGGTCCGCAAAGACATCCAGCTGAACATATTCGTACGAGCGGGTCGTATGCGCGGCTGAATCCGCGGACCGGAACAAAGGGGAATTTGACATAGAAATGCCTCGGACGTATGGTTTTGGTAGACCGCAATGAAGCCAACCTGCTTCATGCTAGCTTAGCTGGCAGCGGCAAAGATTCCTCCTTATGACGATCATGTCCATGTCGACCTGTACCTGCTGCTGCTGTAGCCGTGGCTGGGTGCGGGTGTATGGATAGCTGATCGAAGCAGTATTCGTTTCGAAGCACCAGACACCCACCCAAGCCGATGCGCCGGGTGGGTTTTTACTTGTCCCGAACGCTCCGGCTCCCTTCCACCGCATCACGAACAGATCATCTGACTAATGACAAGTACAGGAGCATCATGAGCGAATCACGCATTCCCCGCATACTGGAACCGGCGCCGAACTTTGAATCCAAGAGTACTCACGGCGTCATTCGGCTGAGCGACTATACCGAGCAAGGCAAGTGGGTGATGCTGTTCTCCCACCCTTCGGACTTCACCCCCGTCTGCTCCACCGAGTTCATCGAGTTTGCCAAGCGTGCCGAGGACTTCGACAAACTGAACGTTCAGTTAGTTGGTATCTCCATCGACTCCGTCTTCTCGCACATTGCGTGGATTCGCGACATCGAACAGATTGGCGGGGTGCAGATTAAGTTCCCCGTCATCGCCGATCTGGATCAGAAGGTTTCGCAGGCGTACGGCCTGGTGCACGAAGCGGTCAGCGACACGGCTACAGTCCGGGCCGTCTTCTTCATCGATCCCAAGGCTACGGTGCGCGCGCTGCTCTACTACCCCATGCAACTGGGCCGCAACGTCGATGAGTTGATCCGGGTCTTTCAGGCGCTGCAGACCGCTGATGCAAATGGCGTAAGCTGCCCCGCCAACTGGGTTCCGGGCAACCAGGTGATCGTTCCTCCACCAGCGACCCAGCAGGATGCCGCCCGCCGCACCAACGGCGGAGGAGCAGGCCTGGACGTGAAGAGTTGGTATCTGGCGAAGAAAGACCTGGCCACCCCGGCCAAGTAGCCTGCGCCTGAGTACGCTGCCTGTTCTCCACGGGCAGCGCACCCAGGAACCCAATTGCCGGGCAGGATGCTCCAGAGTGCAGCAAAGCAGTATGATCGTAAGAACCTGCACATCCGATGCGCAGGTGACACGGGAAGCACCGATGGCGAAGTGGCTAACGCGCTGGTCTGCAAAACCAGTATTCATGGGTTCAAATCCCATTCGGTGCTCCAACAAAACAAACAACTTAG
>JAJZHR010000084.1 GCA_021810815.1 Acidobacteriota bacterium
CCTGGAGGCATCTCTCAAGGCCGTCCTTCGGCCCGCCACGCTCCAGCCTCGCGCTCAGCAGCCACAGAGCGGTGTAGGCCATCAGCACACGGTGCTGGCGCGAGCACTGGCTCTCCGCAGCCGCCTCTGCCGCAGCCTCTACCAAGAGGAATAGGACTCGCCGTTGCTCGCCGTCCCCTCCGCTCCGCTGTGCACGTCGTCGATGCCGGGATCGGTCTGGTCGATGCTGGTCATCGCTTCCTCCTGCACCGGCACCCAGGTGTCGGTGCGGCGGGTGATCGGGTCTTCCGGCATGGACTTCAAATACCCCGCCTGCACCAGATCATCGAGCGATTGCGGCGCCTTGGCCTTGTCCTGGGTGTAGCTGTCGATGGCCTCGCGCATCACGTGCAGGTCTTCCTTGAGCACGGCCTCGCGCGCGGCCCTCTGGGCAGCCACGTAATTGGGCACAGCGATGGCGACGAGGATCGAGATGATCATCATGACGATCATCAGCTCGATCAGCGTGAACCCCGACTGCCCGTGCCTTCTGCTGCGCAACGTCATTGCCTTATACCTGTTTCCCAATTCCTGATCCCTGCCCCTGATCCACGTGCCGGTCCTACCCCGTTCCTCGTCCCATGTCCTACCCTATTCCCTATTCTCTGATCTTTCCCTAAGGAAGCTCTGGAGATCAAGTACACAGGCACTCCCTCAGGGGCTAAACGGTCTGCGGAAAAGTCCGTTTCCGCAACAAAAAGCGTACCTCAGCGGCTAAAGCCACATTGATCCTAAAAGGCTTACGGCAGGGCTGAAGCTGTGACCTTCAGCAAAACCGGGATTTTCCGCAGCCTGTGATGCCGCGCCCTTATTGAGTTGGCCCCTTTGGATTGCTGCGGTGAATTCCCACCCATGCCGCAAAGACAACGACGCGTCATGGATGGGGCACCCAGTTCCGTGTCAACCATCTGAAGGCCGATCCATCAGCAAGCAGTGCTTTTACCAGCCTGTAAAACCGCGCAGAGTGCGCAGTGTTCACGGATGGGCTAAAGCCCATGCCCCCTTCAAAGCGTACTCGACCGGGGCCTTCCATCCTCCCTGATCTTTCCCCTGCTCCCTGTTTCCTGCGGTATCCCTGATCCCTGCGTTTACCAGTCGGAATACTTGGTTCCATCCAGGGCGGTTGCGGTCGATTTGGTGTAGACGTCGAAGACGTTCTGTCCGCCCCACGACGTCGCATCCGCGTCGTCCTGCATGGAGCGCAGACCCCAGTCCGTGTTTCCGGTCATGGGATCGACGGGAATCCTCCGCAGGAACTTCACTTTCTTGTCCTGCACGTCCACGCCGTCGACCAGCGTCTGCAAGTCGGGAGGATAGTTCATGCTGTCCAGCTTGGTGATGAACGCTCCCTTGTCGGCCGCATCCTTGTAGTGGTCGATGGCGTCGCGCATCTCCCAGAGGTCGCGCCGCAGCACCCTCTCCCTGGCGCGCTGCACCTGGAAGCGGGTGATGGGGATGGCCGCCGACGCCAGAATGGCGACGATGGCCACGGTGACAATCAGTTCCACCAGCGTCAAGCCGGCCTCTCTGCTTCGCCGCCCTCTTGTCACACAGTCCGCCGTGGCCGTTCCTCCCATGCTCTCTCTGTTGGACGAAATCCAGAGCATTCCGCTATCCGAGGTGTGCTCCCGCCTGGAAAGGGGGTGCTCTGATTCAGTCATTCTGCAATTCCCGCAGGTGCTCAACAGGCTGTCATTTCCGCAATAAAAAGCGTACCTCAGGGGCTAAAGCAAACGCAGGAATACTGTAAGGCGAGTATCGCACTCATCGCGATCAAGCTGCGATGAATGGGGCACCCGGCAAAGGATGCGGACGAAAGGGGGGAACGCGGCGATGGGGAGAGAGAGCACCCCACCCTGCGTCGAGACAACCGACGCGAGGATGGGGCACCCGGCACCCGGCCCTTGGCACCCGGCCTTCGGCCCTTGGCAAGTGGAACGAATTCAAGACTCAGGACAAGAGCTTCATCAAAGCCTTCCCCAGGGGAGCTGCTACTTCGCGTTGATGGTGGCCTGCGACCCGATCGCGGGATAGTTCGCCTGCATACTGTTCTTCGCTCCCACTTTGGTCAGCGCCACGGTGGTGCTGCCCGGCGCGAGCACCTTGAAGGTCAGCACGCAGAGCGATCCGTCTCCATTGACGCCCGGCACACCCGGAGGACGCGACTCGTTGAGCACCAGGTTGCCATTGCCGTCGTCTCGATGCACCAGGGCGACTGCCTGATGATCCTTCGACAGCAGGTCTCCGGTGTCCACATTCTGCAGCGACAGCACCTTGGGGTTGAACTGCACCTCCATCGGCACGGCGGCCAGATCGCGCGCACCGGTGGCCTGCACCGTCATGGTGAAGGTGCTGCCGACCGTCTGGCTGCTGACGGAGGGGAGCAGCGACATGCTGAGCGGAGGACCGGCTGCCGCAGCCTGCTGCATCTGCGCCGCAGCAGCATTGGCCGCCGCAGAAGGGCTGGTCTGCGGAACAGGAGGCAGGGCGTTGGGGTTCTGAGCTGTCGGGACCTGTGCTGCCGGCGCCTGGCCCATCGGAGGATACACAGCGCCGCCGGCCACGCCCTGGGCGCTGGCATTGATGTTTGCGGGCTGCATTCCCTTCTGCGCCTCGGCAACAGCGGCCTGAACCGAGGGCTCCCGCCGCAGCTCGATCTCCGTGCCGCTGCCGGTGTCGATCTGCCGCAGGTTCAGCGGGCTCAGCACCGCCTCGCGCACGATGTGCGGCGTCAGCATGAAGACCACCTCATCGGTGGCAATCTCATGCTGCTGCGAGCTGAAGAGATACTTGATCAGAGGGATCTCTCCCAGCCCCGGAGTTCCGGTCACAGAGACGGTATCCGTCTTTTGCAGGATGCCGGCGAGGATGTTGACCTCGCCCTCCTTCAGGCGGATGACCTGGTCGATGATCTTCTGGCTGATGATCGGCTCGCTGATGCCGCCGATGTTGGAGATGCCGTTCTCCGACGACACTTCGATCTTGAGCTTCAGCGTCACATCGTGGTCGTAGTGGACGGTGGGCGTCATATCGATGTTCACGCCGACGTCGAGATAGGTGAACTGCGTCTGCACAATGGGGCTGACGCCCACGGCGCCGACGCCGCCGACGCCGCCGCCAAAGGAGCCGGTGGCCACGGGAATCTTGGAGCCGATCTTGAGGCTGGCCTTCTGGTTGTCGCTGGCGCGGATGCGCGGATTCTGGAGGATGCGCGTGTCGCTGTCTGTCAGCAGCAGGTTCGCGGTGGCGGCTCCGACCGTCACGGCGAAATTGGTCGCGTTCAAGTGGGCCAGATCGTTGAGCGAGAGGCCTGCGCCTGTGTTGGTCGTGGTCGGCAGCCCCGTGGTGGGGTCGATGGTGGTCGTGCCGGTTGTGGTTCCGGCCGCCTGGGACGCGCTCTGCAACTGGACGCCGAAGTTCTGGGGCAACTGAATGCCGATATTGCGCAGCTTGTCGCGGTTCACTTCCAGCACAGCGACGTCCACCACCACCTCTGGGCGGGCGCGGTCCAGATCGTCAATCAGCTTCTGCGCCAGCAGCAACTGGTCCGGCGTGGCGCGCATGACGATGGCACTCTGGCTGGCCACCAGGAAGACCTTCACGGAAGGGTCCAGCATGTTGCGCAGCGCGGTGAGGATCTGGTTGGCATCATCCTGAGCGGCGGCATTGGTGAGGTAGAACGTCTGGACGGCCAACTGCTCCAAATCCCGACGCTTGGTGGTCGTGTTCTGCGCGACGAAGATGGTGTTGGAGGTCACCGGCTTCCAGAAGGTGCCGGAGACGGTGGCGATGATGCGCAGAGCGTCGCTCAGGGGCACGCTGGTCAGGTCGATGGGGATGCGCTTGGAGGTGTAGTCGGGGTCGAAGAGGACGTTGAGGCCGGCCAGCTTGCCCACCGCGCGATAGATGTCTTTGGTGTCTCCCACCATGCTCATGGTGATGGGGGCGTCGGAAACCGGCTTCAACCGGACGGGGCCGGCAAAGGAGTTCAACTCCTTCAAGGAATCAGCAGGCGCGGGATTCTCTCCGCTTCCGCCAGCGGGCAATTGACCATTCGCTGCCTGGGCGGCCAACTGCGCGTCGTTCTGCGTTGCCATCTGCCGACGGGTCTCGTTGATCTCCTGCTGCGCCGCCTCGTTGCTGGGGTCGATGTTCAGGGCGCGCAAATCCTCTGCCAGGGCGTCTGTGAAGCGGCCCGCCTTGCGGAATTTCCGTCCATTCTCGACGTGAAAAGCGGCCGCCTGGAATCGCATCCGCTCGTAGTGGGTTTTGTAGCGCAGATCGCCGGGCTTCTTCTGGTAGGCCTTGAGGTAGTCGTCGTAGGCGGTGTCGAAGTCGTCCTTCTCCTCCGCCGCCTGTCCCCGCTTGGCCCATGTGGAAGCCGACTGGGCGTGCGCACGGGGAACCCACGCGCCCGCCACGCCCAGAAGGAAGAAAAATCCGAAAGCGACAGCAAAAACGCGGGCCGCAGAGAAAGCGCGGCAGCCGATGCGACTCACACTTTCCGGCACGCGTTGCTTGCCTTCCGCCGAGCTGCCCGACAGGCTTTCATCCGCAAATCCAAATCTCATGCTGCTCCGATTCATCTCATCCTGGCCCATTACAGGCTGTCTTCTACCGCTTCCGGAGCCCGTCTGGCGGCCCGTTTCCGCTCTTGCCGTCTGGGCCGAGTATAGCATTCCACCCCCTGAAATCCCCCTGCACCAGCCCTCTGCCATCGCAGTCCGCCGGGCCTTTGCGCCCTGGTCTGCGTGCTAGCATCACTACTGGCTTCCAATTCCGGAAGCCGCACGGAATCGGCCATCCAGCGCGCTTTTTGCCGGGCGCAGTTGGCAGCCGATGACACTTTCCTGAAAGCTCCCCGCGCAATGACACGCCCTGCCACACCAACGAGTTCCGGAGCCAAGCCAGCCGCGCCCCGGAAGAATGCTCCCCGCGACCCGGTGGCCGCCGGAGGCCGCGATGCCGCGTTCAACCGCTCGGCCAGCTTCCACTACTTTCTGGAAGACCGCTTCGAGGCAGGAATCGCGCTGCGCGGCACGGAGGTGAAGTCCATTCGCGAGGGCAAGGCCAACCTGAAGGACGCCTACGGCCTGCTGAAAGACGGCGAAGCCTTCCTTCTGAACGCGCACATCGGCCCGTACTCGCATGGAAATGCCTCAAACCACGAAGCAACGCGAACCCGGAAACTTCTTCTGCACAAAGCCGAACTTGAAAAGCTTCTGGGTAAGACGCGCCAAAAGGGTTTCACGCTGGTTCCCACGCGTCTTTATTTTCGCAATGGCAAAGTGAAATGCGAGCTGGCGCTGGCGAAAGGCAAGCAGGACTGGGACAAACGCGAGACGGAACGGAAACGCGAAGGCGACAAGGAAGCCAAAGCCGCCATTGCCCGCAGCCAGCGCCGCTGATTGGCGACAGGCCACGCTCTGACAGCAACTATGACAGCAAGATCGGGAATCGCGCCTGATAGCGCACCAGGCAAACTTGGGCCACAATAGAAGCATGAAGACCAAGCTCGTTTTCCAGGATCCAGCGACCCTCGCGACGCCACTGCTGGCGGTGTTCGCCGCCGATTTTTCCGCGAACTCCGAGAGTCTGCCTGCCGTCCTGCTGACCACGAATGACGCCATCTCCAAGGCCGCCGCCCATGCTCTTGGCTCCGGCGAGTTCAAGGGAGCCTCTTTCGAGACGCTTCTGCTGCATGCGCCGTCGGGGCTGAAGGCGGAGCGGCTGCTCCTCATCGGAGTGGGCAAGGTGGGCGCTCTCAGCTCCCACGAGCTGCGCAAGGCAGCGGGCGTCGCGGTGCGCTTCGCCAAGCCGCGCAATATCCGCGACCTCGCCATCGCCTTCCCGGACTATCACGCTGTCTCCGACGACGCCCTGGAGGGCCTGCCGTCGCTGCTGACGTCGCGCGCCCTGATCGAGGGGGCTTTCGTGGCCGACTTCGACCCGGACACGTACCGCTCCGACCGCAAAGACCAGAGCATGAGCAGCGTCACGGTGGTTTCTCTCCCGCTGGCGAAATCGGAGGCGAAATCCGCCGAGGCCGAGCTTCTGCAGCGGGGCTTCGATGAGGGCGTGATCCTTGGGACGTCGCAGGCCTTCGCGCGCTCCCTGGTGAACGAGCCCGGCAACGTGCTGACGCCAACGGAGCTGGGCCGCCGCGCCAAGGCGGAGCTGGAGCCGCTGGGCATCGCCACCGAGGTCTACAGCACGGAGAAGCTGCACGAGTTGAAGATGGGGGCGTTCTGGGCCGTGGCGCAGGGGTCTGCGCAGCCGCCAGCCCTGATCGTGATGACCTACACGCCGGAGAAAGCGACCTCGGCCGAAGTTCTGGGACTGGTGGGCAAAGGCATCACGTTCGACACCGGCGGCATCTCCATCAAGCCGGCCGAGGGCATGGAGAAGATGAAGACGGATATGTCCGGCGCAGCGGCGATGATCGGCGCGATGCGGGCCATTGCGCAACTGAAGCCATCGGTCAAGGTGATCAGCGTGGTGTGCTCGGCGGAGAACATGCCCAGCGGCAACGCCTACCGCCCGGGCGACGTGGTCACGGCGATGTCCGGCAAGACGATCGAGATTTTGAACACCGACGCGGAGGGGCGGCTGGTGCTCGCCGACGGCCTGCACTACGCGAAGCAGCTCGGCGCCACCCGCCTGATCAACGCCGCCACCCTGACCGGGGCGTGCGTGGTCGCCCTGGGGCTGCAAAACTCCGGGCTGTTCGCAAACAACGAGACTACATTGGAGCAGTTCAAGGCGGCGACGGCCATCTCCGGCGAGGCGTTCTGGCGGCTTCCCTGCACCGACGACTACAGGGAGCAGATCAAGTCGCACATCGCGGACATCATGAACACGGGAGGAACGCGCTACGGAGGAGCCATCACGGCGGCGATGTTCCTGAAGGAGTTCGTCGGCGACACGCCGTGGATCCACCTGGACATCGCCGGCACGGCCTGGCAGGACGATCAGAAGCCCTGGTCCGCCAAAGGGCCCACCGGGATCGCCGTGCGCTCCATCACGGAGTGGGTGCGGACATTCGCCGTCTGAGGCCGCCGTCTGAGCCGCCGGGCCTGAGGCTGCGCAGGGGCTTCGGCGCAGCCGTTGCTAGGAGGCCATCCGCAACTGGCTGGACTCCTGGATCACCTCGATCAGCATCGCGTTGAACGCGGGAAGATCCTCCGGCTTGCGGCTGGTGACGAGCAGGTTGTCCGCCACCACTTCGCGGTCAACCCAGAACGCTCCTGCGTTCCTCAGGTCGGTCTTCAGCGACGGCCAGGAGGTGAGGGTCGCTCCATCGGCAAAGCCGGTCTCGATCAAGATCCAGGGGCCGTGGCAGATCGCTCCCACCGGCTTGCCGCTGGCGAAGAACTCCTTGACGAAGGCGACCGCTTTGGGATCGGCGCGCAGCTTGTCCGGGTTCATCACGCCGCCGGGCAGCATGAGTGCGTCGTAGTCCTGCGCCGAGGTCTCATCCAGCGTCGCGTTCACCTGCACCGCATCGCCCCATTCCGTCCTGTTCCATCCTTTGATCCATCCAGGCCGGAGAGAGACCACGGCCGTCGTCGCCCCCGCCGCCTCAAGCGCCTTCTTCGGCTCAGTCAGCTCGACCTGCTCAAAACCGTCTGTTGCCAGAATGGCAATATGCTTCCCTCTCAGATCGTTGGTGTTCATGGCATGGCTCCCCTGCCGCAATAGGATGCCGTGGCGCGTAGCCCTCTCGCGCCCCTGTCGCCTTTGGCCGACAAAAACCATGTGCTCTGAAGCCATGTCACTAGAGCAAACGCAGGAATACTGCGAGGTGTGGTATCCCACTCATCGCGATCAAGCTGCGATGAATGGGGCACCCTGCCGATAAAAGCGCGGATCTGGGCCCAAGCTGCGGAAAAGTGATTTCCGCAGCCTGTGAAGCCGTGCGCTTAAGCAAAACCGAGTTTTTCCGCAGCCCGTGAAGCTGTGCTCTTAGCAAGACAGGAGCGGCCTGGGCAGGATCTGCCTGGCCACTCCTATCAAGTTTTAGGCAAGTTCGGAGGCTTATAGGCAAGTTCGGAGGAGGAGAGCAGCTTACTGGTTCACGCCGCTGCACAGGAAGCCGCCGTCCACCGCGATAATCTCGCCAGCCATGAACGAAGCAGCGTCTGAAGCGAGGAACACAGCCGCTCCCACCAGTTCCTCCGTCTTTCCGAAGCGGCCCATGGGCGAACGCATCAGAAGTTCTTTCCCGCGATCGGTTCCCAGCAGCAGTCCCTGGTTCAGCGGGGTGACAAAGAAGCCCGGCGCAATCGCGTTCA